>NZ_CALIMQ010000251.1 GCF_938045535.1 uncultured Campylobacter sp.
CTTGCATGTGTTAAGCACGCCGCCAGCGTTCGTCCTGAGCCAGGATCAAACTCTCTATTTAAAGTTTGTCTGCTCTCGCTGACTTTTTTACACCTAAATTATTGTTTCTCTTTGTACTCTCAAAGTTCTTATCACTGTTTACTTTTCTTGGTTCGTGTCACTCTTGTTGCGACCTTATCATTATATCACTATTATTTTCGTTTGTCAACACTTTTTTATCTTTTTTTTGCCTTCAAACCTTTTAAAACTTATATTATGATAACTTATTATTATGCCGCTCTTTAAGTGCCTTAATATTATATCAGCCTTCGTCCTATCAGTCAATACCTTTTTGTCATATTTTTAAGTTTTTTTATAAAATTTTTATATAATAAAATTTATTTACTTGATAATATTAAATTTTATCATTTTTTAAATTTAGTATGTTATCATCGCGCCTTATTTTTTGATAAAGGAGAAAAAATGGCTGTAAAAATCACCGATATTTGCATTAGCTGTGGCTCATGCATCGACGAGTGCCCGGTAAATGCGATCGTGGACGATAGCGATAATCCAAGCGGCGAGGATAGCTACTACGTATATGCCGATAAATGCGTCGAGTGCGTCGGCTACAATGACGAGCCGGCTTGTGCTGGCGCCTGTCCGACCGACGGCTGTATCGTCTGGAGCGACATCGTAGCGGGTCAACCTAGCAGGGATAGTATAGGTGCGGATCTACGCAGCGGAGATACCCCGGTATTTGCCTAGCAGATAAAATTCCGCGATCAAATGCGCGGAATTTTAATTCATTCAATCCTTAAATAAATTTTAACCTATTTTTCGATACAATCCGCCTTTCACTTTAAGGAGATTATATGCAGCAAACGCTTTCTATTATTAAGCCTGATGCCGTTAAAAAGGGTGTTATCGGCAAAATTATCGATCGTTTCGAAAGCCACGGACTAAGAATCGCGGCGGCTAAAAAATTATGCCTAAGCGCCGAAGATGCGGGTAAATTTTATGAAATTCACAAGGATCGCCCTTTTTACAAGGATCTGATTGAGTTTATGACTAGCGGCCCGGTGGTCGTAATGGTGCTAGAAGGCGATGATGCCGTAGCTAAAAATCGTGCGCTAATGGGCGCTACCGATCCGAAAAAAGCGGATAAAGGCACTATCAGAGCGGACTTTGCGGACAGCATCGACGCTAACGCCGTTCACGGCAGCGACAGCTTAGAAAACGCAAAAACCGAGATCGCATTTTTCTTTGCAAAAAGAGAAATTTGCTAAGAGTGCCGCGTGAAGATCGCTTTTGCTAAAATTTCCGCCGCGCCCGTGCCGTTTGAAATTTCGCAAGACAGGCTTAAGCTCAGCGGAAATTTAAAACGAAAAGACTCTAAGTTTATCGAGTGCAAGGGCAAAATTAAGGGTAAAATTCCATACATTTGCGATCGCTGCGGCAAAGAATTTGATCTTGACGTAAATGAGAGCGTAAATTTGCTTTTAAGCGAAGGCGTTTTTAATGACGAAAGGCACGAAAGCTTGGACGTTATGGAGTTTTTCGGCGCCGAAGTTGATCTGGATGAAATTTTAAGAAGCGAAACGGAAGCTTTCAAAAGCGACTATTTTTATTGCGAAGAATGCAAGAACTAAATTTATAAAGGAGAAAAAATGGCAGTTCCAAAGCGAAGAGTTAGTAAAACTCGTGCGGCGAAAAGACGCACTCACTACAAAGTGACCCTTCCGATTCCCGTCAAAGATAAAGACGGAAGCTGGAAAATTCCGCATAGAATAAACAAAACTACGGGCGAATATTAATCCGATGATTTCCGTTGCTATAGACGCGATGGGCGGTGATTTCGGCTGCGAGCCGATAATAAACGGAGTCGTAGATGCGCTGCGAGAGCGTAAATTTAATGCGTTTTTGGTAGGCGACGAAGCGCAAATCAAGCCTTTTATTCCACAAGATCAAGGCTTTGAGAAATATATTACTTACGTAGCTGCAAGCGAAGTCTTTGAGATGAAAGAGGGCGCAACCGATGCTCTCAAACGCAAAGAGAGCAGCATCTTTAAAGCGGTCGATCTAGTAAAAGACGGCACTTGCAAAGCCGTGGTATCGGCAGGACATAGCGGCGCTACGATGAGCCTTGCTACGCTTCGCATAGGAAGGCTCAAAGGTATCTTGCGCCCGGCGATTGCTACGCTGATGCCAAATTCCATAGGCGGTCGCACGCTTGTGCTAGATGTGGGCGCTTATGTGGATTGTAAGCCTGAGAATTTGTTTCAATTTGCGATTATGGGCGAAGCATATGCCAAGGAGATTATGGGTTTAAACGCACCACGCATCGGCTTATTATCCAACGGCGAGGAGGATAGTAAAGGCAACGAGGTAACAAAAGAAACCTTTCATATGCTTAAGAAGATGCAAAATTTTATCGGTAATGTCGAAGGCAATCAAATTTTTGACGGCTCCGTGGATGTCGTAGTTTGCGACGGATTTATCGGTAACATTATGCTAAAATCCAGCGAAGGCGTCGCGAGCGCTATCGGCAAACTTATTAAAAACGAAACTAAAAAATCCCCGATCGCCATCGCAGGCTCCATCTTGATGAAACGCGTCTTTAAAATTATCAAAAAAAGTACGGATTATGATGAATATGGCGGTGCGCCGCTTTTAGGCGTCAAAGAATGCGTCATCATAAGCCATGGCAAAAGCACCCCGAAAGCCGTTAAAAACGCGATCTTTCAAGCGCTTAAATTTGCAGATTCTAAAATCAACTCCGCGATAGAAAGCGAAATTTCTTCAAACGAATAGGAAAACGAATGCAAAAAGCCTCGATGATCTCAATCGCAGCATACGCGCCGAGCCAAATTTTAACCAATTTCGATCTTGAAAAGATGGTTGAAACGACTGATGAATGGATCGTCAAGCGAACTGGCATTCATGAACGCCGTATCGCGAAGGGCGAAACCACTAGTGATCTAGGCGTGAAAGCGGCTTTAAAGGCGATCGAGCGTAGCGGCCTACAAAAAAACAAGATCGATACAATAATATGCGCCACGATCTCGCCCGATTATTTCTGTATGCCCTCGACCGCGTGCGTCATCGCGGATAAGTTGGGTTTGAGCTTCGGCATCACGGCGTTTGATATAAATGCCGCCTGTACGGGCTTCATCTATCTTTTAGAGCTCGCAAAATCCCTCATCGAAAGCGGCGCTAAAAAACACGTGTTGATAATCGGTACGGAAAAGCTAAGTTCGATAGTCGATTGGAGCGACCGTGCTACGTGCATACTTTTCGGCGACGGTGCGGGCGCTGCGGTTATCGCGGCACGCGACGATAATGAAATCATCGACGTTCATACCGCTAGCGATGGCAGCAAGGGCGATCTTCTCATCACCGCAGCCCCTGGTAGCGTCAATCCACTCAGCCAAAAAATCATCGACGAAAAGCTAGGCTTCATGCAGATGGCGGGGCGCGAGGTCTTTAAAATCGCGGTACCGACGCTCAGTAACGACGTCGTGGAGATTTTGGTGAAAAATAAAATTTCGCCCGAGCAGGTCGATCTTTTCATCCCGCATCAGGCAAATTTGCGCATTATCGAGGCGGTCAAGGCTAGACTGGAATTTAGCGATGAGCAGTGCGTGCTTACGATCGGCAAATACGGCAACACGAGCTCGGCGTCGATCCCGATGGCAATAAATGACGCTTACGAGAGCGGCAGGCTCAAAAATGGCTCGCTTATGCTTTTGGACGCGTTCGGCGGCGGTTTTACGTGGGGTAGTGCGCTTTTAAAATTCGGCGGTAAGAGCATAAACTAGCGCTTTTTAAATTTTATTATCTTTGAATTTCGCCATATTTAAAAGTTAAATTCTAAGCTTATTTACAAAACTAATTTCAAGTTTATATTTATTCTGAGTTAGGTTTCAAAATTTTAAAATGAAGCGTTTGCGATTGAAAACATATTATAATCTTGCGCAGTTAACATATCGGCTTCTGCGTGAGATAGTAAAACGACGTTAGTCTTAGGTCTGCTGCTTTTTGGTGGCGGGCTTTTAGAATATAAAAGAAATCAAATATGCGATAGCTTAAATGGGCGTTAATTTCAGGCGATTCTGCATTAACGGCTTTTAATTAGCTGCAAAGCTCGGCAAGTATTTTTATGGCGGCGTATGGTGGATCTTTTGAGCGACCTACACATAGGCTGTAGAATAAAATTCAAATACCAAAACGCTCACAACAGTAAGCATCAAATTGCCTTAGATTTGAAATTTAGCATAAACGCCGGTAAATTTAAATCAAATACTACGAATGGAATAATAAAGGACGCTATGCCATGAGCGAAGAGGCGTCGTATTATAGGGCGTTAAAATCTCCAGCTATCTCCCGTTATACAATATACATTTATCCCTGTGTAGATAGTGGATGACGGAGGACGCGGTCGCGTCAGCTGCAGACTAAAGCGGTCAATGCACTTAGCTTTAGTGTGAAAGCTACAGCGATTTATAGGTTTGATGATATGCCTAGCTCAATGTCATTGTAAGCATTGGGAAATTTTAGCACGAAATATCATCTTGCAGTTACGGACGACAGGTATTAAAGCATATTATTAAGGCAATTTTTTATAAATTTTAAGTTCAAATTCCATTCGGATAAAATTTCGATTATTTTTTAAAAAGCGATCCGAAATTATCTAAAATTCCTCCGCTAGCTTGGACTATCTAGCGTTTTGTTCGTGCGCTCGGTTTAAAATTTTAAATAACGTAAAATCCCAAATTCTCGTGCTTAAGGATAATTTTTCTGATCTCTTTTAGTAAGCTGAGCGAGGCTTCGATTTCGACGCGGCGGGTGCTTACGCTCTCGACGTTTGCGCCTACGCTTACACCTTTTGCGAGGGCGTATTTGTAGATGAAATCAAACATCTCCGCGCACAGCGCTGTTGAACTTTGTAAGATATCGACGCTGCTTTGCAGCCGTTGCTGCAAAAAATCTGGCACCGAGATGCCAAGCCACTTCATAAACTCAAGCGTCTTTAGGCTGCCGCACGGCGTGAAAGTAAAGATTATCGGCACCTTTTTGCACTCCAAAGCAGCGTAATCGTCGATGAAATCTTTGGCGTTTTGTACATTATAAACCGCCTGAGTGATAAAAAATTCGCACCCGTCCGCAGTCTTTTCTGCGATTTTTAGGTGCTCGTCGCGGCTCTTTTCATGGCGTTCAGGAATGCAGATGCCGCCTAGGCAAAGATGCGGCGCCACGAGTCGCTTGAGCTCATAGGCGCAGCTTAGATGCAGTTTGCATTCTTCGTTTTTAGAGCTCGCCCCCACGAAAACGCCCAGTCCGCTTGCGGCATGCCTTAGAATTTCGCAAAATTCCGCTTCGTCATATTTGCCTACCGCGCGGTAGATGATCGCTTCTTTATCGGTATGTAGATACTGCGTGTAGTAGCGTGCAGGATCGATCGTATGCACAAAAGGGAAGGTCCGCTCATCTTTTGTGCGCGCGCTTTCGTCTTGTAGATCGTAGATAACGATACCGTCGCATTCACATTCGCTTAGGCGTTGCGACCACGCCGTACCTAGTCGCTCGAGCTCGTCTTGAGAGGACGTGATTTTAGGCGGGACGATGCCATAGAGCAAAATTCCGCTTTTTCCGTTTCTAATTTTTTCTTTTAACACTTGCCATTCCTTGATTTTTCGCGCATTTTAGCAAATTTAAATTTAAAAATTTAAATGATATAATGCCGCACAAATTGCAAATTTAAGGAACGCAATGAAAACGCTTCAAGAAAATTTAAAGCTTTTTTATCTGGGGCTTGAAAACGGCGAGCCGTTTTTGTATAAAAACAAGGATCTGACGACTCACGCGCTTATCATAGGAATGACGGGCAGTGGCAAAACGGGGCTTGGTATCACGCTGCTAGAAGAAGCCGCGATCGATAATATCCCATCCATCATCATCGACCCGAAAGGCGATCTGACAAATTTAGCTCTTACCTTTCCGCAGATGAGGGCTGAGGATTTTGAGCCCTATATCGACGAGGCCGAGGCGCAAAACAAAGGTCTTAGCGTGCACGAGTATGCCGAGCAGACCGCAAATACCTGGCGCGAGGGGATCGAGGACTCATATCAAGATCTGGCGAGAGTGGAGCTTTTGAAAAACAGCGCCGATTTTAGAATTTATACACCCAAATCAAGCGCAGGGCTTGGGATCAGCCTACTAAGCGACTTTGAAGCGCCAAAGGGCTTAAACGAAGAGGATCTGAACAACTACGTCGGCGGTATCGCCACTAGCGTGCTAAGTCTTGCAGGGATTAGTAGCGATAATCTTAGCTCGCCGGAATTTTTACTAATCAGCCAAATTTTAACCTATCATTTCGGCAGGGGCGAGGGGGTGAGCGTGGTGGATCTCATCGCGCAAATCGGCAACCCGCCTTTCGATAAAATCGGCGTTTTCGACGTTAATACCTTTTTTCCGAGCGATAAGCGAATGGCGCTTGCGATGAAGATTAACGCGCTCATCGCAAGCCCGAGTTTTAAGCTTTGGTGCGAGGGCGAGCGACTAAATATCGCCAAGATGCTCTTTGATGAAAACGGCAGGGCGAGGGCGAATATATTTTCCATCGCGCATCTAAACGACGATGAAAGGATGTTTTTCGTCACGCTGCTTTTGGGCGAGATGATCAAATGGATGCGCACCACCAGCGGTACGAGCTCGCTGCGCGCCGTGCTTTATATGGATGAAATTTACGGCTTCTTCCCTCCAAACGGCAATCCGCCGAGCAAAACTCCGATGCTTACGCTGCTGAAGCAGGCTCGCGCGTTCGGTCTTGGTTGCGTTCTATCGACGCAAAACCCGATCGATCTCGATTACAAGGGGCTTAGCAACATCGGTACGTGGTTTATCGGGCGCTTGCAGACCGCGCAGGATAAAGAGCGCGTCATCAGCGGCTTAAGCGGTATCGGCTCAAATCCGATCGACAAAAGCGTGCTTATGGAGAAAATTTCAAATCTCAAAAAGCGAAATTTTTTGGTAAAAAACATCAACGAGGATGTGCTGCGGGTGATCGAGACGCGCTTCGCGCTAAGCTATTTAAAAGGCCCTTTAAGCAACGAGCAAATTTCAAATTTAATGAAAGACAAAAAGACTGAAATTTCGTCCGTGTCGGGCGCCGCTCAAGGCGTCAAATCCGCCGGCGCCGCCAAACCCGTAGTTTCGGCTGAAATTTCGCAGCTTTACAGCTACGGCGCGAGCCTTGAGCTAAGCCCGTATCTGTATGCAAGCGCAAAGATGCGATTTTGCGACAAGGGAGTCGATTTTACGCAGCAGCGCACTTTTTTGCTTTCGCTTTCGGACGTAAGCGAAATAGATTGGGGCGAGGCCAGCACGCGAGAAGTTGCAAATTTAAGCGGACAGGAGCAGGCAGGCTCGCTTTACGGCGTGCTTCCTAGCTTCATCGCGGGCGCAAAAAATTTAAACGCTCAGCTTAAAAGCTTTAAGGAGTGGCTATATCGCAATGAAAAGTTAGAACTTTTTAGCGCGCTTGATCTGCTCTCAAAACCGGGCGAGAGCAAGGAGGAATTTTTTGTGCGCCTAGGCGATAAGGCAAATGAAGCTCTAGAGGCTAAAACTGATGAGATTACGGCTAAATTTGAAAAGGAAAAGGCGCGCCTTGAGGATAAAATTTCGCGCGCTAGCGAAAAATACGAGAAGGAAAAGAGCGACGTGCTAAGCCGCGGCGTAGATACCGCGCTAAGCATAGGCGGAGCGATCTTGGGCGCATTTTTAGGCCGCTCGCGCAGCGCTAGCAATATCTCTAAGGCGATCAGCGGCGCCAAGAGCGCGCATAAAATTTTAAATGAACGAAGCGAAGCCAAAAATGCACAAAACAGCCTAAGCGCGCTGCAAGAGGAGCTGGAGGTGCTCACACAGAAATTTGAGGCCGAAGTGGACGCGCTAAAACAGAGCCTGGATTTAAAAAACATTAAACTCGAAACGAAAGAAATTTCGCCGAAGAAAACCGACATCTACGACGAGAAAATTTCGCTACTTTGGAAGAGTTAAAGGGATTTTATGAAAAAATCGGGAATTTTAGAATTTTTACTTAGCATCGTTACGGCGCCGAATTTTTGGTGCTACTTCGCGGCGTATCTGATCGCTGCGATCCCCTTTGGGCTACTGATCGGCAAATACCTCGGCGGCGTGGATATCAAAAGCGAGGGCAGCGGCTCCATAGGCGCCACCAACGTCCTTCGCGTCTTAAAAACTCGCGATCCGCAAAAAGCAAAAAAGCTCGCGATCCTCACCGTTGCCTGCGACGCGCTAAAAGGCGTCCTGCCGATACTGATTGCGCGTGCTTTGGGCTTTGACGAAAACGTGCTGTGGGGCATGGCTGTCTTTGCAGTGCTTGGGCATTGCTTTAGCCCGTATCTGAAATTTAACGGCGGCAAGGGGATTGCGACGGGAGCCGGCGTGCTTGCTTGCTTCATCCCTATCGAGCTTATCATCGCGCTTGCCGTTTGGTTTGTAGTCGGCAAGACGGTTAAAATTTCATCCGTAGCATCGCTTGCAGCGGCGCTTGCGCTAGTTATTGCAAGCTACGTGATCCATCCGCAGATGCCCGCGATCAACACTCATGCGCCGATCTTTCTGATAGTTTTCATCGTATTTTACAAACACGCGCCGAATATCGCCAGGCTGCTTAAGGGCGAGGAAAAGCGCGTAGTATGATTAAAATTTTAATCGAAAAGCTGGAATTTGGCACGATAATCGGGACGCTGGATTTTGAGCGCAAGCGCGAGCAGCGCGTGTGGGTGTGGGCGAAGTTCGGGGCGGAGGAATTTATCGACTACGCGCGGGTTTGCGAATATATCAAAGCGGAGCTTCGCGAAAAAAAATTTCGCCTCGTGGAGGACGCGCTAAGATACTTTGCGCAGGAGTTTCACTCAAAATTTCGCTCGATGGATTATTTTTATATGAAAATTTTAAAACCCGAAATTTTACAAGATGCAAGCGTCGGTGCGGAAATAGAGATAAAATTTTAAAATTTCTTTAAAAAATCTTGAAATTTTGCTTAAAATATGTTAAAATCGCCGCAAAATTTTAAGGCAAGGAAATTAAATGAGAATTTTAATAGTCGAGGACGAGGTGACTTTAAACAAGACGATAGCGGAGGGCTTGATGGAGTTCGGCTATCAGACGGATACTTCCGAGAGTTTTAAGGACGCAGAGTATTATATCGGCATTAGAAATTATGATTTGGTGCTAACCGATTGGATGCTAGCTGACGGCAACGGCATCGATCTCATCGCATTAGTTAAGCAAAAATCCGCGCGCACCTCTGTCGTCGTGCTATCTGCAAAAGACGATAAAGAAAGCGAGATAAAAGCACTTCGCGCGGGCGCGGACGATTTTATCAAAAAACCTTTCGACTTTGATGTTTTAGTAGCACGCCTCGAGGCTAGACTTCGCTTTGGCGGCTCAAATATCATCAAAATCGACGATCTCATCATCGATCCGGATGAGGAAAAAATTACTTATTTAGGCCAAGAGATCGAGCTTAAGGGCAAGCCGTTTGAGGTTCTAACGCACCTAGCGCGCCACAGCGATCAGATCGTAAGCAAAGAGCAGCTGCTAGACGCTATCTGGGAGGAGCCCGAGCTTGTTACGCCAAACGTCATTGAAGTAGCGATCAATCAAATTCGCCAGAAAATGGATAAGCCTCTAAATATCTCTACGATCGAGACCGTTCGCAGACGCGGATATAGATTTTGCTTTCCACAAAAAGCCTAAGAGTCCGCTTTGTAATACAATTAGCATCCGCTTCGTTGATGCTAATTGTCATTTTTTCGGTAATGCTCTATAATTATATGAGAATTACCATCTTTGAAACTCCCGTTCAAAATTTAATCCAAAGAGCGCAAAAAATCGTAGACACTTCCGTGCCGCCTGAGAAAATTTCATCTTTTTTACAAGACGCTTCTGGTGAATACGAAAGCAAAATCATCGAAAACGGAGGGCTGAATAAGCCTAAATTTATCGAAAGCTCCGAGGGCAGCAGGAGCTATTTGCAGCTGCACTATCCTTATGGTAAGGATAAAATTTTAAGCATCAAAGCAGATGTGAGCGTTTATGCAAACATCGTAAATCAAATACTCATCGACATCATTTTGGTAAATTTGACGATGATATTTTTGGTGGTGTTTTACGCGATGTTTCTCTCGCGCATGCTGCTGATGCCGATTAAGCTGATCAGCCAAAGGCTCGCTTCGGTGGATGAAAAATTTCTAAAGCCTATCGACGGGGCCGAAATCCCGAGCGAATTTAATATGCTTTCAAACAGCATAAACCGCCTGCTTGAGCGTATCGAGACCTTCATTTTGTATCAAAAAGAGCTTTTTATCGGTATTGCGCATGAGCTTAAGACCCCGCTTGCGGTTATGAAAACCAAAAACGAAGTGACGCTGATTAAACCGCGCGAGAGCGAGAAATACGTCGAGGCGCTTAAAAATAACAACGACTCGATCGATAATATGAATAAAATGATCAGCTCGATCCTGGAGATCGGGCGGCAAGAGGGGGCGCAGTTTGAGGCGCCCGAGCAGACCGATATGATCGCTTATCTTAAGGAGCTGTGCGTAAATTTCACGATTTTAGCGCGCACGGCAGGCAAGGATTTGACGATGGATCTTAAGCCTGAACAGCTTGAAATTTCGGTGCAGAAAAGTCTCTTTATGCACGTGATTCAAAATTTTATCCAAAACGCCATAAAATTTTCTCCGGACGGCGAAAAGGTACTGATCGAGAGCGAAATTTCGGACGGAAATTTCATAGTGCGGGTCGCAAACAAAGGCGAGCCACTTAACGAAGAGATCGATTATTTTGCTCCTTTTAAGCGCTACGGCGGCAAACCGGGAGCCGGGCTCGGGCTATTTTTAGCCAAAAATGCTGCTCAAGCGATGGGTGCGCAAGTGGATCTTAAAAACGACAAAGGGCGCTCGCTAATCGTCGCGATTTTCAAACTTCCACTAAAAAATTTAAGAAATAGCCCGAAATTCCGCTATTTTAAAACAAAATGAAGCTTTTTATGGTATAAACGCCATAAATTTTTTCGTAAGGTAAAATTATATGTCATTGTTGATTACAAAAGAATGCATCAGTTGCGACGCGTGCCGCGAGGAATGCCCTAATGAAGCGATTTTTGAGGATGAGCCGATATACATCATAGATGCCGATCGATGCTGCGAGTGCGTAGATGATTACTCTGAGCCCGCTTGCATCGTGGTCTGCCCGGTCGAGTGTATCATCACCGATCCCGATAATATCGAGACGGCGGACGAGCTGAAATACAAACACGTCCATATGGAAATTTAAATGCCCAAGCGCGTCGCAGTCATAGATCTGGGCTCAAATTCCGCCAGAGCCGTGATTTTCGAGCGCACGAGCAGGCTCGGATTTTTCATTTTGGCCGAGCACAAGATCAAGATCCGCCTAGGCGAAGGCGCTTACGAAAACGGCGGAATTTTAACTTCCGAAGCGATGCAAAAATGCCTACTCGCATTTAAAAAATTTAAAACCCTCGTATGCAATTACAAGGCCAAGCGCGTACTTTGCATCGGTACATCCGCACTTCGCGATGCGCCGAACGGGGCCGAGTTTATAAATATCGTACGCAAGCAAACGGGCATTACGATCCGCAAGATAGACGGGCAGATGGAGGCGTATTTGGGCGCCTATGCCGCGCAGAATTTGCTTAGCGACTTTTCCGAGGGCGTTACGCTGGATATCGGCGGCGGCTCGACCGAGCTTGCTTACATAAAAAACGGCAAGATAGAAAATAAAATTTCTCTAAATTTAGGCACGGTGCGGCTAAAGGAGTTGTTTTTCGACCGCGGCGACACAAAGGGGCTGGAGAAATACATAAACAGCGCGATCTCGCAAGTAGGCGCCGAGTTTCGCACGCAAAATTTAATCGTAATGGGCGGCTCTGCGCGAGCACTATCCGGCGCCGTGATGAGCCTGCAAAACCACCCGCTAAAAATCGTGCATAATTTCAGCTATGATTATGAAAAATACGCGCCGTTTTTTGCCAAGCTGATGAGCGCAAAGACGCTTGATCTGGCGAAATTCCCGATCAAAAAGGACCGCTACGACACAATCAGAGAGGGCGCCATCATCTTTGATAAGATCGTAAGGCGCCTGGGAGCGAAAAAGATCATCACAAGCGGCGTGGGAGTGCGAGAGGGGGCGTTTTTAAGCTCAATTCTACGCGGCGCAAACCTACCTAGAGGCTTTAATCCGAGCCTAAGAAGCCTTAAAGATCGCTTCGCTTCCGAGCCGAGCGAGGCTCCGAAGTTCGCAAAGGCGCTGTTTTGCGCGCTATCGCCTCTACACGGCTTGGGCGAAAAATATATTAAAATTCTGCAGACCGCAGCATCGCTTTGCGAGATCGGGCGGGCGATCGGCTTTTATGCCAAGCACGAAACCAGCGCGGATATGGTGCTCGGCGGGCTGAACTATCGCACGACGCACAAAGAAAAGGCGCTCATAGCCGCGATCATCTCGATGCACGGAAAGCGTGAGCTGGGAGCTACGTTTGCGCCTTTGAGCGCGATTTTGCCGGACGCCGCCAAGCTTGCGTGGCTCAGCTATATTTTGGAGCTTGCACGCCTCCTAAGCGAAAACGCGCTAAAAAATTTAGAATTTTGCTTTGAAAATTCCACTCTTAAAATCTCCGGCGCGGATAATTTGATAATGCTTAAAGGAAGCCTTAAAAAGCTCGCAAAACCCGCAATTTTCGCCGTAAATTTCATCTAAATTTAGCTTTAAATTTAACCGCTTGCCGCGCGTTTGCAGAGCTGCTTTAAATTTTATTTAGCCGCGTTACGCCTCTTTACGAAAATTTTGATTAAACATGTGGGGATAAATTAGAGCGATATATGGAATACTTGCAACGAGCGGGTTCGAGTTTTTATCTTTCGGTGAAATTTTAACGCCCGCCGCAGATTTTCTAGCTACGCTCATAGACAGGGCGGTTAAATTTCACGGTTTTTAAAATTTCATTGTGCGGTTTGTAAGACCTCGCGGCGCTATCTGCGACTCTTGCGGCTAAATTTAAATTACGATTCACTCCGTACGGAGCGCTGTTTTGCGGGCGGGTAAGCGGATTGTAAGGTGGCTAAACAGACGAAAAAGCAGGTAAGCGAACTTGGCGCAGGAGATACACGGGCGACGCGATTAAATTTAAAATATTGCGCCGCGCGCGGCATTTTGCAAACACAAATCGTTTGATGACGCTCGCCAAATCGCGGTTATGCGGTCAAATTTTAGATCGTGCAAATTTATAACTAAGCGATAATCAAACGGCGGTGCAAAATTTAATTGAGTTAAATTTTAAATCGCTCAAATTTAAAACGGCGGCGAGAAATCGCGCCGCAGCAAGAATGCCCAGCTATCTGTGCAGCGCTCCGAAATTTCGTGCAATATCCCAGTGATCATGCAGCGCTCCAGCATCCCACGCAGCGCTTCGGGCGATTCGCAGAAAAGCGCCCCGACAATCCGTGCAGCGTCCGAGGCGATATGTAGAAGCGCCCGACGACGAGTACGGCGTCCTGAGCAATCCGCAAATATCCTTCGCGCGAGCCCTAAAACCGCCCCAGAGCTTCTTTGACGTGATCCTCCGCCATATCGATATTCCACATCGGCTCAAAGACGAGATCGATCTCTACTTCGCCGACGCCCTCCACGCTCTCGGCACCTGCGCGCACCCATTCTACCATCATCTCATGCAGCGGGCATGACTGAGTCGATAGCGTCATCGTGACTTTGGCGTTGTTCGCCTCATCTACCGCTACGTCGTAGATGAGTCCCAGCGACACGACGTCAAAGCCCACCTCAGGATCGACTACGGCGCGAAGCGCGTCGTAAATTTGCTCCTTCGTTACTTTCATTTTTCCTCTCCGAATTTTATGTAGTTAAAGATATTTACGATGTTGATTAGCACCAAAATTATGCTTGCCGCTTGCAAGATAACCGCGGGCGTTAGCGCTCCGAAGCTCGCGCACGCAAGCGCTAAGACGTTCGGCACGCAAGCTGCGTAGGCGATCTTTTTGATTATCATATCCTCAAGCATAGGGATTTTGCGCTTGCCGACGAAGGGCGAGACGTAGTGATACCAGATGAGAAAGGGCGCGATTTTATAAAGGTGCGCGACGATGAAGGCGAATAAAAAGCCGTATAGCAGCCCAAATGCCGCCAAATCTGTGCGACCTGCAAGCCAAAATGCGCCGCTAAATCCCAAAGCCGCCAGCGAGATATAGACGTTTAAATTCCAATAATCTATCGCTTTTCGCACTCGCCTGGCTAGGATATAGATCGCCTGAGCCGCAAAGCTCGCAAGCGCGGCAAAGGCGATGAAAATTCCAAAATCTTTTAGCAAAAACGGTCCCGCGAGCAGATACAGCGCCAGTGAAGCTTTTGCTAGTGCGAAGTTTAGATCGTGCGCCAGACTAAACATCGGCAGCAGTACGCACGCGGCACCTACGATAACGAAAAACACAAAGCCCAGCACGAAGTATATGTGATAGGATAAAATTTCTGAAAAATACACTCCGAAAATCTCCACGCCGCTAAGCGCTAGCACGAGGGCGAAGCCAAGGCTGATCCCTACGGCCAAAAACGCAGCCGAGATCGCAAGCGCAACGGCGGGGAAGCTCCATTTGGGCGTGCCGATGAAGCTTAGCGCGTAGCAGATCGTAAAATAAAATAGGCTAAGCAGCAAAACGCCGCCGCCTGCGTGCAATAATGCGACATTTGAAAGCAGCAATCCGGCGCTTAGTAGAGCCACGCCCGCGCCGTAAGCAAAGAGATTTAAAAACGCAAATTTGACGGTGAAAAATTCCTTTTGAATGATGACCGAAGTAAGCTGATAGAGCGCCCCGATGATTATGCTGATTACGAAGCCCAGCAAAAATACGTGAAAGAAGCTCGCCGTCTGCGGCGCCTGGATCGCGCCGAAATCGGCCTTTAAAAAGCTTGCCGCGCTTAGCAGCAAAAAGATAAAGCCGCAGATGAAATAGCCGCCTACGATGCGAAACGGCGGCGAAAAGGTCGTGATATTCATCTAAATTTTAAAATCCTTTAGCCGTGGCACTTCGCGTCTGTATCGAAGCCCTCATTGACCGCGCCGGGTTTTAGGCTGATGGTGAGCTTGACCGCATCGCCGTCTAGATCTTCGCGTGCTATGTCAAATTTAGACTCGATTTTTGGAATCAGCCCCATCGGGAATTTATGATTGACCATGACGACCTTTTTGGTTTCGTCTTTTACGAAATTTAACGCCACCAATGCATTTACCATAGGCTCTGGCGGAACGCATTTGCGCGAATCAAAGCCGATGTATTCCACGCCGCCCTGCGATTTTTTATAAAATTTCACCGTAGCGCCCGCCGCGTCAAACTCCTGCCAATCTGTGAAAAAATCCATACTTGATCCTTTTTTAAAATTTCGCGCGATTATATAGTAAATTTTAAAATTTTGAAATGAGGCAGGTCAAGTCCTATTCGGAATTTGTAAATTTAGCCGAATTTTAATACACTACGCGTTAAAATTCTAAATCCGAGGACCATTATGCAGACCATCACGATCATTGATACGTTCGGCTTTTTTTTCAGGCTCTACTACGCTATGAGCGGGCTTAAGACCAAAGACGGCAAACCCAGCGGTATGGTGAGTGGATTTGCGAGCTTCATCGCAAATCTTTCGAAGGAATTTAAGAGCGATTATATAATTTTCGCTCTGGATAGCAAGGGCAAGACCTTTCGCTCGGATATCGATCCGAACTACAAAACCAACCGCCAAGCCCCGCCGCCCGCGCTTTTGCAGCAGCTACCGGTCTGCATCGAGATGATCGAAAAGATGGGGCTTTACTCGCTTGGACGCGAGGGCTACGAAGCGGACGATCTCATCGCAAGCGTCGTTAAAAAGCATGGCACCACGCATAAAATCAACATCGTTACCTCCGACAAAGACCTCTATCAGCTCATCGGCGAAAACGTTAAAATTTACAGCCACGGCAAAAAGATGCTTTACGGAAGGGAGGAGTGCTTGCAGCGCTACGGCGTCTATCCCGAGCAGATCGTGGATTTTTTGGCGATCTGCGGCGACAGCGCCGATAATATCCCGGGCGTGTGGGGCATCGGCGACAAGGGGGCGAAGAAGCTTTTAGACGAATGGGGCTCGCTCGATGGGATCTATTCAAATTTAGACCGCCTGCCGCAAAACAAACAGCGCGAGTATCTGATAGAAGGGAAGCAGAGCGCCTACATAAGCAAGCGCCTGGCTACGCTTTACGACGAGCTGGAAATCCCGCCTTTGGAGGATGCAAAATTTCCGCAGCAAAATCCGCTTTTTAAAATCCGCGAAATTTTAAAAGATTATGCGCTAAATAGGCTTCTTTCGGCGCTAAACCTGCAGGAGCAAAACGGACTTGATCTTTGGGGCGAGGGCAAAGGCGCAAGCGCAAAAAGCTCCGTTTTGGGCGCGGGCGGCAAAGGCTCCGCCGCAGAGCCGTCTCGCGGCGGCTCTATTTTGGACGCTGCCGTAGGGGGGCTAGACGGGCAAAATTCTATCCCTAGCGGCTCCGCTTGCGGCGGGCAAAGCTGCGAGCGCGCTTTTAAAACGCCCTTTGAGCCTATTTGTATCACTGATGCAGCGGAGCTTGCGAGGCTGTGCGAGAGCGTCAGCGCCGAGACCTTGGTGAGCTTCGATACAGAAGCCACTAGCGTCGATAGCAAGAGCGCCAAGATCGTGGGCTTTTCGTTTGCGTTTAATGAGGAGCGCGCCTACTACGTCCCGCTCGCGCATAGCTATTTGGGCGCTCCGGCTCAAATCTCTTCGGACGCCGCAAAAGCCGCGATCGGCTCGCTATTTCGCGGATATGTCGTGGGGCAAAATTTAAAATACGATTTTGAGATCGTGAAAAATAATTTTAATATCGAGCCGCCTGCGCGCTTTGCCGATACGATGGTGCTAGCGTGGCTGCTCGATCCCGCAAACGCCGTGGGGATGGACTCTATCTCGCCGCGGTATCTGGGGTATGAGACTGTGCATTTCGGCGACGTCGTTAAAAAGGGCGAGACCTTCGCCTCCGTGGAGCTGGACGCCGCTACGATCTATGCGAGCGAGGATGCGTGGGTGACGCTGAGGCTGTATTTTAAACTCAAACAGCTGCTCGAACCCGCGCTTTTTAAGCTCGCGCAAGAGCTTGAGTTCCCGTTCGTGCGGGTGCTTTGGCAGATGCAAAGATGCGGTATCAAGATCGACGCGGAGATGATAAAGCGCCTTATTGCGCGCAACGAAAAGTCCCTGCGAGCGCTCACGGATGAAATTTATGAGCTTTGCGGCGAGCAGTTTAACATCAACTCTCCCGCTCAGCTCGGCGCCGTGCTTTTCGAGCGGCTTGGGCTACCTGCCGCAAAGCGCACGAAGACGGGCTATAGCACCGACGAAAGCGTGCTGAAGGATCTTACGGCGCTACATCCCGCGGTGGGTAAAATTTTAGACTACCGCGAGCTGTTTAAGCTGCAAAGCACCTACTGCGAGCCGCTGCTACAGCTTGCGTTAGCCGATGCGCAAAACCGCGTCAGATCGAATTTCTTACAGACCGGCACGGCTACCGGGCGGCTAGCGAGCAAAAATCCGAACCTGCAAAATATCCCCGCGCGCGGCACGTTTGCGAAGGATGTGCGGGATTGCTTTCTAGCAGAGGGGGGCTACTCGCTGATCTCGCTTGATTACTCGCAGATCGAGCTGCGCCTGCTCGCGCACTTTTCGCGCGATCCTGCGCTTTTGGCGGCGTTTAGGGCGGATGAGGACATTCATGCGCGCACGGCGATCAGTATTTTCGGCGACGCGCAGCCCGCGCACCGCACGATCGCAAAGAGTATAAATTTCGGCCTTATTTACGGCATGGGCGCGGGCAAACTAAGCGACAGCCTAGGCATCGCGCGCGCCGAGGCGAAGGGCTATATCGAGCGCTATTTCGCGGCGTTTTCCACGATTAAAGAGTTTTTGCAAAGCATAAAATCGGACGCGAAAGCGGACGGCTACGTAAGCACGCTTTTTGGGCGCAGGCGCTACTTCGATTTCGCAAATGCGCGCAACAACATGGTCTATGCGAGCTACGAGCGCGAGGCGGTGAATACGAAATTTCAAGGCTCCGCCGCCGACATCATAAAAAAGGCGATGGTTGAGATTTCGCCGCTACTAAACGACGAAGCGCGGCTGATATTGCAGATCCACGATGAGCTGATCTTCGAGGTGCGGGACGATTTGGCGCAGAGCTTCGGCGAGCGCGCGCAAGAGATAATGCAAAGTGCGGCGAGCCTGAACGTGCCCTTAAAGACGAGCTTAAACATCGCCAAGCGCTGGGGCGAGCTGAAGTAGCTCCGCTAAATTTAAAGTGCGGCTAAAATTTAAGCGGAATTTAAACGGCGCGCAGAATTTTAAATTTTGAGCAGGACGGAGTCTAAATTTGCTCGTTTGATAAATTTGATTGCTCTAAATTTAGACCGAGCAGTTGGCGTGGTGCGGCACAGATCCGCCGCCGTCTTTAAAATTTGATTAAATTTAAGCTCTCCGCTTAGCAATATCAAACGGCGGTTAGATAGATTTATCCGAATTAAATTTAAACAATGTGTTTTAGCAAGAGGTCTGGATAAATTTTGCCGTGCGTATAAATTAAAATTTCATTTCAGCGGCGTAGTGGCGGAATTTTTAAATTTAAATTTTACGCAAAGCCGCGCGCTTCGTAAAATTTAACGAGTGAAAATTCATACAAAATTTAGCCCGCGAGAAAATGGACATAGGTTTTGCAAAAAGAGATTTTTGTAAGATGAGATGATCGGCGGCGGGTCTTTTTAAACCCGCCCTGCGCGCCAGTTTGTAAAGACCGCTCCCTTATAGCCTCACGAGCGAAGCTATAAGGATTTCGGATTAAATTTTGGCATGAATTCTACCCGCCCGCGTAAATTTTACAAGCCTGCGTAGAAATTCCGCGAGCTTGCGCAAATTTCGCGCCGCCTATTTTTTAGATTTTTCTAGCGCGGCGGTAAGGTCGGCTATGAGATCGTCAGCGTTTTCGATGCCTATGGCTAGGCGCAGCAAATTTTGACTGATGCCGATGCGCTCTTGCAGCTCGCGCGGATAGCTCTCGTGCGTCATCGACGCGGGGTGGCAGATCAAGCTCTCTACGCCGCCCAGGCTCACGGCTAGATCAAATAGCTCAAGGCTGCGCGCAAAGGTTTTATAGTCGTATTGCGGCTTAAGCACCAGTGAGATGACCGCTCCGATGCCGCTAGCTTGGCGATTTTGTATCTCTTTTTCGTTAGCCGAATGCGAGCCTGCAAAATTTACCGCCTCTACCGCAGGATTGCTGCGTAAAAATTCTATTATCTTTAGCGTATTTTCACTCTGGCGGTCGAAGCGCACGCTTAGCGTTTTAAGCCCACGTATGAGCGAATACGCGTCGGTAGGCGATAGCGTCGCGCCCAGAGTGTTTTTCATAAACTGAATTCTTGCGGCAAGCTCATCGTCGTTCGTCGTAACAATGCCGGCGATCAGATCGGCATGCCCGCCTATGTATTTGGTCGCGCTATAAACTACGACGTCTGCGCCGTGCTCTAGCGGGCGCTGATAATATGGGGTTAAGAAGGTATTATCCATCACCACAAGCGCGCCGTTTTTATGCGCGAGCTCGCTGATACGCTCAATGTCGGTTACGCGCAAAAGCGGATTTGAGGGCGTTTCGATGAAGACCATTTTAACATCGCTTGGAATTTCGGTGATCAAATTTAGATCGTCCACCAAGTCGTAATTGATCCCTTGATTTTTAAAAATCCTGCTTACGTAGCGATAGGTACCGCCGTAGACGTTGTTATTTAACAGCACGCGATCTCCGCTTTTAAGCAGCGCAAATGCAGCGCTCGTAGCCGCCATGCCCGAGGCTAGCGCGAAGGCGTATTTGCTGCCTTCAAATTTTGCAAAAAGCTCTTCAAAGGCGTTGCGCGTAGGATTTGCGCCGCGCGAATAGGCGTATTTGCCGAAATCATCCAGGCTTTCTTGCACGAAGGTGCTGGCTAGATATATCGGCGGAATCACCGCGTTGTGGGGGTTGGACTTAGCCTCTATGCCCTTTACGATTAGGGTATCTATTTTCATCTTTTCTCCTTAAAATTTAATGGATTTAAAAGCTCATCGCTCCGATAAATTTAGCTATGCGCTCATCGCTGCTACCGAAGAATTCCTCTGCGTCGCCGTCGAATGCGATAACTCCGCCGTCTAAGAATAAAATTCTATCTGCGATCTTGCGCGCAAAGCCCATATTGTGCGTGACGATGATAAGCGAGCGATCCTCTGCGGCAAGCTCGGCGATAGTCTTTAGCACCTGTGCCTCAAGCTCGGGATCAAGCGCGCTCGTAGGCTCATCCAGCAGCAAAAACTCAGGCTGCATCGCAAGAGCCCGCGCGATCGCCACGCGCTGGCTCTGACCGCCGGAGAGGCGAGCCGGATACGCGCCAGCTTTATCCGCCATACCGACTTTTTTTAGCAGCGTCATTGCATTTGCCTCGGCAAGCTCGCGTGGCTGCTTTAGCACGTGCACGGGTGCTTCGATGACGTTTTGCAAGACGTTGAGGTGCGGAAAGAGATTGAAGCTTTGAAAAACCATGCCCGTATGCGCGCGGAATGGATGATATTCGCTTGTTTTATGCTGAGCGTCGAAATTTATCTTAAACTCGCCTAGCTGTAGCTCGCCGCCGCTTGGAATTTCGAGCAGATTTATGCAGCGCAGCATCGTGGATTTGCCGGAGCCAGAGCTTCCTAAAATCACTGTCGTTTGCCCGTCGCGAAATTCTAAGCTTAGCCCATTTAGCACGACATGATCGCCGAAGCGCTTAGTTAAGTTCGTAAATTTTATCATCACACGAACCTTGAAAATCGTCGCTCTAGCTTGGATTGTAAGAACGTAAGAAGGGTGCAGACCGCTAGATAAAATAGCGCCGCCAGCACGTATAACGTGAGCGGATCGAATGCCCGCGCAGCAATACGTTGAGCGACCATAAACATATCGACCATCGTAATCGAGGCTACGAGCGAAGTGTCTTTAAGCGTAGAGATAAATATATTTGATAGCGGCGGCAGCGATATGCGAGCGGCTTGCGGAGCGATAATGCGGCGCAGAATTTGAGCGTAGCTCATGCCTAGCGAGGTAGCCGCCTCCCATTGCCCCTTTGGCACCGATAGGATCGCAGCTCGCACCGCCTCTGAAGCGTAAGCGCCGATATTTAGGCTAAAGGTAATGATCGCAGCAGCCCAAACATCAAGTGTGATCCCAACGATTGGAAGTCCGAAATAGACGATAAAAAGCTGCACCAAAAGCGGAGTGCCGCGAAAAATCCAAATATAAATTTCGCTTAGCTGCTTTAAAATTTTAAAATTTGCGATGCGTGCGACCGCCGTCAGCACCGCAAGCACGAGCCCAAGCAGAAATGAGATTATCGTAAGCGGGATCGTAACTTGCAGCAGGGCTAGCGCCATCGGCTCTAGCGAGCTGCTAACAAGCTCTAGAATTCTGCTTGTTTCGTTCATTCACTCACATCTTTGCCGAAATATTTAAGCGAAATTTCTTTTAGCTTGCCCTCGGCTTTGAGTTCGTTTAAGGCTTTGCTGATTTGATCTGCGAGCTCTTTATTGCCCTTCTGCACGATTGCAGCGCTATAATCGACATCTTTTAGCTTTGCGGCGATCTTAATCGGAGCGTCCGGGCGCTGCTTTAAAAAGTCGTAAAATACGGTATTATCGCGCACGACGGTATCTACGCGGCGAGCGATCAGCAGCTCCATACTTTTGGCGAAACTATCGACAGTTACGTTTTGCGCGCCGTATTTTTTAGCGACTTGTGCCCAGTTGCTGGTAGCGGAGTCTGCATTTTTTTTGCCTTTTAAATCCTCGAAGCTTTTAATGTCGTTGTTATCTTTATGCACGATGATAGCTCCGTAAACGACGGTGTAGGGCACTGAATATTCATATTTTTTCTTGCGCTCATCAGTAATGCTTACTTGATTAAACACAGCGTCTGCCTTGCCTGCATCAAATGCTGCAAGCATCGCATCCCAAGGCGCGGTTAGAAATTCTATTTTTAGACCAAGTTTTTCGGCGACTGCGCGCGCGACATCTACGTCGTATCCTACGAGCTCATTTTTGTCGTTATAATACGAAAATGGCGAAAAGGTGCCTTCAGTAGCTACTTTAAGCGTACCTTCGCGTAGCGTTTTGGAGTTTGCGACGCATATTAAAAGCGCGCACGCAAGCAAAGTTTTTATTAAATTTTTCATAATTCCTCCAAAATTTTATGAGCGAAATTTAAAATGCGAAATTCCGCCCAACCAAGTTTAAAATTCCACGCTTCAACTAAGCGGTTGTAGAATTTACTCCGTAATGTCTTTGCCAAAATATTTAAGTGAAATTTCTTTCAGCACGCCTTTTTGCTTTAGCGATTTTAGCGCGGAATTTATCTGCGCCGTCAGCTCGTCGTCCTTTTTAAGAAGCACAGCTGAATAGATCGGCTCATTGCCTTGAGCTGCGATCTTTAGCGGGGCGTTCGGGCGCTGCTTCATATAGTCGAAAAATGTGATGTTGTCGTTGATCGTAGCGTCTGCGCGACGAGCTATGATGAGCTCCACGCCCTTGCTAAATCCGTCTGCTGTAACGACCTCGGCGCCGTAGCTGCGCGCCATGTCCGCCCAGTTACTGGTAGCGGAGTGGACGCTTTTTTTGCCTTTAAGATCCGCAAAACTCTTAATCTCCTCGTTATCAGCTCGCACTACCAGCGCAGCATAAGCCACAGTATAAGGCTCGCTGAAATTATATTTTTTCTTGCGCTCCTGTGTGATGCTTACTTGATTCATCGCTATGTCCGCTTTGCCTGCGTCAAATGCCGCGAGCATCGCATCCCACGGCGCGGTTAAAAATTCCGCCTTTAACCCTAGCTCTTTTGCTAGTGCGCGAGCGATATCGACATCAAAGCCGGTAAGATTATTTTTCTCGTCATAGAAAGAATACGGCGAGTAAGTCCCCTCCGTGGCTATTACGAGCGTGCCCTCTTTGAGCGTCTTAGCGCTTAGGGTGGCGGTGATCAGCGCTGTTGCGAGCAGGGCTTTAAATATTTTCATTACATCTCCTTGAAATTTAGCTATCGCTC
>NZ_CALIMQ010000252.1 GCF_938045535.1 uncultured Campylobacter sp.
ATCTTTATATTTTTATTTACTGCAAAAATTATAAGGTATAAAAAGAATACTACGCCAAGAAAAAAATAGCCAATTCTATCTAACATTTTGCCGCTTCTTTTCGTTATGATCTGCTTTATTTATAACGTTTTGAGCCATACCGCCCAATCCTTAAATTTGGGCTTTACGGGAGATAAATTTTATTTTTGATCGCTCTAAATTTCTCATATGACAAACCTGGAGTATTGTAAAATCAATGTATAATCTTCGCTATAAAATTTTACCCTATTTTTTCTATTGTAGATACTCATGCTTAGCAGGTATTTAGCGAAATTTATGTAGTCCTTCGTACTAGGGAAATAAAATGTAACGCTTTGGTAGAATGTTTTAAAATCTAGCTCAAATTTATACCTGTCCATATCGTCCGTTATGTAACACTCCGCTTCGTCCATCTTGATAAATTCCTTTATATCTATACATAATTGAGCGCTATTTTTTGCAAATCGCGCTCCTCCCACCCAATATTCATAAGGGAAAAGCTCTAGGTATGAGACTCTTTCATTATACGATGATGTTAAAATGTTTTTTGCGAAATAATACATAGCCAAATTCGTAGTAAAACCCAAGATCACAAGCCTTTTGTCTTCTAGAATTTTAATATTTAATTTATGATACTCATGCCCCATAAGTTCCTCATCGATAGTTAGAGGATCGTCTTTTATATAAATTTTATTCGGTAGCACTGATTTATTCTCCTTTTGCGCACTATACCGTTATTCATCGAGCGCCATTAAATATGATCCCAATCCCTTTGATTGCGGAGTATAATAACTCTTTTCCACCTAAATTGAAGCTATTTGTGTTCGTATTTTCTCCAATATAAGTTCCGCCGAGCCCTCCTCAAGCGAATTATACTCATCCAGATGTATATGCGAATGTTTCGGCGTAGAATCTTGCGCTAAAGTAAGCAAATGCCTAGCAAGAGACATAAGTCCGCTTTTATTTGCCCTTATAGTAACTTCGTTTTCAAGAGTATTGACGGAGATCGCGAAGTCCTTTTCCCATTGTAGCTGCAGTCCCTTTTCTGCGCAGTAATCTAATGTTTTTATAACATACTGTCCCATATATCGCCGATACTCCTTTCTAAATTTAATCGGTTGCCGATAAAATTTACCTTATCGATCGGCTAATCGATCTCGTAGTATTTTGGAAAAATTATATCTAAAATAAAAATGAAAGGGGTCGGAATAGCTAAATTTAAGACAGGTGCTGTGCGCGAAAATGAAGTGATTAAAATTTGAAAATAGCTTAAATGGTGGTCCCGATTGGACTCGAACCAACGACTTCCACCATGTCAAGGTGACACTCTACCAACTGAGTTACGGGGCCAAAAAAGAAACGGCAGTATATCAAAAAAATCTCTCAATAGCAAGCAAATTTTAATTTTTCGTAAAATTCCGCCGAAATTCTATTTACCCTTGCCGAAATTCTATACAAGATTTCGCCGCGACATCAAATCCCGTCGAAATTCTACGCGAAATTTCACGATTTTGCCAAAATCCCCATGCCGAAACCCCACGCGAAATTTCATCCCATTACTAAAATTTTGCAATCCCGCGTGAAATTTTATCGCGCTTGCACGACGCTCGCGTGTTTTGCCCCAGCGGCCTATTCTGCCCCGCTTTGTTTTATCTAGTCGCTTTGCTTCGCCCCGCCTCGTTTCATCTGCTCGCCTTATTTCGCCCGCTTGCCTCGCCCCGCCTTGCGCCCGTTAAGACGTCCAAATTTTCTCATTCAACTTTAGAATTTTTACGATTTGCAGCATCGCATCCAGATCCGCTTTGATATCCTTTGCGATGCGAGCATTGAGTATCGGCTGATCCAAGCTCGGCTCGAAACTATCGGTGCCGCGAGCTATCGCTATGTAAATTTTATTTTGCTTGAAACTCAGCGAGATATTCGATTTCACGAGCTGTTTAAGAGATAAAATTTTCTCCATCAGCGCCGGCGTCAGGACATACATAGCCGTCATTGCGTCGTTTGCATAGATCGTAAAATTTTGATTGAAGTCCGCGTTATCTATTGGTATTTCGCGACCACCCAGTAGTTTGTGCCGCAACTCAGACGGCGGCAGTGTCGTATTCGAGAAAACAAAAACGTCGGAGCGGATTTTTTTATTAAAATTTGCCACGAAAAAGGGTCCTTCGAAAAATGTGGCGTAATTATTTTTAAAAATAAATGGAATTCCCGTACCGATGTCTTTTTCTAGTCTTATATCGCAAAATATAAAATCCACTCCGCCTGCGTTCGCACAAACCAGATCATCCGCGCGAAATCTATCAAATCCGTCAAATATCTCGCTTGCCCTCACCTCTTTTTCCTGAAAAAGTGCGCCCATTTTATACGAAAAACCCAGGCCTTCGATATAGGGCTTGAGATAAAGCTCTTTGTAGCGCATCAAAAATCGCTCGGTTTTACGCTCAAAAATCCACTCGTAAAATTCGTCCCGCATGGCGATTATTGCTAAAATAGACATGACCAAAAAAGATAAGCTTTCTATGCCAAGATCGAGTTTGGGAAAATCAAGAAAGATGATTATCAATGCTAGCGCAAGCATCGGACCGAAAACCGCAAACGCTACGAGATAACTTAAAATTTTCCAAAGCTTGCGACTTTTCTTAAGCCGTTTGCGCTGTTTTTCTAACTCTATGACGGTTTTAATATCCATGCCAAACCTCTATTTATTAAATTTAATGGCGCAAATTGGTAGCACAGCATAAATCTGCGCCCGATACAGCGCAATAGGCGCACGCTGTTTAGAGCCACTAAATTTTACGGCTGCTTGCGCGAGCCGCGCGCAGTGAAATTTGCCGCCACGCTCAACTTGCAGTATAAATCCCGTGATTAAAAAACTTATTTCAGCAGCTCGTTTGCATACGCTCGCACGCTCGCATCCACCGCCGTAAGCGCGTCCGCATCCGTTACGCTAGGTGAGTTAAATTTCTCCGCGCACTTTAGCACGACGCGCGCAATGTCGGTGAAACGGCACCGCTGCTGCAAAAACGCATTTACGCCCGCTTCGTTTGCGGCGTTGATGACGACGCCGAGATCGGGGTTTGCTAACAGCGCGTCTTTGAGGGTAAAGATTTGAAATTTCATCTCGTCGATCGGCTTAAATTCTATCGGTCGCAGCGCGCACAGATCCACGGGCGCGGTGATCTGCTCCCGTACGTCGCCGCTAAACATCGCGTGCGCGATGGCTAGGCGCATATCGGCCCTGCTAATATGTGCCGTCGTGGAGCCGTCCGCGAATTCGACTAGCGCGTGGATCTGCGAGGTGCGCTCGATGAGTGCATCGATCTCGCGCATGCCGTAGAGCCAAAATGCCTCGATCACCTCAAAGAGCTTATTCGCCATCGTGGCGCTGTCGATCGTGATCTTTGCGCCCATCTTCCAGTTGGGGTGCTTGAGGGCGTTTTGCGGCGTGAGCGAGCCCAGCTGCGTTAGCGGCACGTCGTAAAACGCGCCGCCGCTAGCCGTGATGATTAGGCGCGAAACGGGGATTTTGGCATTGCTAAGTAAAAATTTCAGTCCGAAATGCTCGCTGTCGATCGGGTAAATTTTATCCGTTTGCAGAAATTTCCCGCCGACGACCAGGCTTTCTTTGTTAGCTAGACAGAGCCTTTTGCCGAGCTCTTGGGTTTTTAGGCTGGGCATCATGCCAGCAAAGCCTACGAGAGCGTTTACCACGGTCGTGCTTTTGCACTCCGCAAGCATCTGTAAAATTCCATCCGCGCCGCAAAATACGCGCTCGTGATCTACTGTGCTTTTTTGCTGCGCATCCGCGATACAGACGAGCTTTGGATGAAATTTTGCGATCTGTTCGTTCAGAAGCTTGATATTGCGCCCGCAGCTAAGCGCTTCGATCATACTGCCGCTGCGAGCGGCTACGTCTAGGGTGTTTGTGCCGATAGAGCCCGTGGAGCCTAAAACTACCATGAATAGACTATCGCCATCGCGATCGCGCCAAACATATAGCCGTCGATGCGGTCTAAAATCCCGCCGTGTCCGGGAAAGAGCGCGCCGCTGTCTTTAAGACCTGCCGCACGCTTTAGGTAGCTCTCAAATAGATCGCCAAACACGCCAAAAATTGCTATGATGATGGTTTTTCCTAAAATTTCAAGCGGCGGCATATTGGTAAAGATGCGCGCATAAATGAGGCTAACGATAAGCGCGAGCGCAAGACCACCTAGTACGCCTTCTACGGTTTTATTCGGCGAGCTAGCGCTTAGTGGGGTTTTGCCAAAGGCTCTTCCGATAAAATATGCGCCGCTATCGCTAGCTACGATAATAAATATCAGCCAAACGAAGTGAAAAACTTCCCCGAAATCATCGTAAGCCGCCCACATAAAAAATATCGGCGCAACGGGATAGATGAAAGGAAGCGTGATCTTTAGGCTAGGACCCTTGGTAAAGGCTACGACAGAGGCGACGCATAGGATCATCAGGATGCTAACTTTTAGCGCTGAGACGAAAGGCTCATCGGTCTGTGTAAATGGTAGCAGCGCAAAAAACGCGATCGCTAGCGCGAGCCACTTTTTGCTAGTTTCCTCTAAACCCCATAACCAGAAGTTAA
>NZ_CALIMQ010000253.1 GCF_938045535.1 uncultured Campylobacter sp.
AATCGCGTATATGTATTATTACTCAGGACTTCCGCTTAAATATGATGGCTACATCTTGCAGCACTTCATTCCTGCAGCAGCAGGCAAAATAAACGCACCTTTTCATGAGCTATTCATCCGCGGAATTTTTTGTAACGTGTTTGTATGTATGTCTATCTGGACTGCGACCAGCGAGAGCAATCTATCAGGTAAATTCTTTGCAATTATGTGGATGATCGGCGCATTCGTAGCTTGCTCGATGGAACACTGCGTGGCAAATATGTTTATCTTAACCGAAGGTATCATCGCTAAAGGCCACTACCTTGCGGCTGCTGGTGGCGATGTAAATGCTCTTGCAAGCTCGCTTCACGGTGTAACGGCAGCTCAAATAGATTCAATAAACTGGGGAAATTTCATCGTTAAAAATATGATCCCAGTTACGCTAGGTAACATCTGCGGCGGTCTATTTTTCGTAGGCTTGGTCGGATTTATGGTCAATAAATACGATATGAAAAAGAAAGACTAATCTATCGCGCTTCAGCACGATATAAACAAAATATGGCGCGGCACTTTGCCGCGCATTTTTAGTTTCTTAAATTTTAAAAATTCCGATGCGTAAAATTTCATTTGATCCAAAATTTTAGACGAAATCCTAACGAAATTCGGGATGAAATTCCAAAACCAAGCTCTTGATAAAAATTTTACGCTGTAAATCTAGGCAAAATTTTGCGCCGTAACTTTAGACAAAATTTCGCGCCTAAGCCGTAACGTAAGCCGCATAAATGCTTTAAAAACTCTAGCCCGCGCCTAAACACAGTAACTAAGCAATCTGTCGTAGTCCAGGATCAAAAACTCGTGCTGGCTGATTTTTTGAATTACGTTATCTTTTACAAGCTCGTTAAACGCGGTACTCGCGCTTTGGCGCTTGAGCCCCACGAAGGATGAAAGCACCTTTAGCGAAAAGGGCAAAAAGACGTATTTGTAGCCATTTTGATGAAAATTCTGCTCGTTTGCAAGCTCGATCAAAAAGCTCGCGATGCGCCCTTTTGCATTTTCAAAAAGTATAGAGCGTGTGATTTTGCGCTGCAGCAGAATTATCTCTGTTAAAATTTTTATATATGCCTCGCAAAAGCTGCGATTTGCCAAGATCTCCCCTAGTCCGCTCACATCGATCGTGTAAATTTCGCTGTCCTCTAAAAACTCAAGTGCGCAAATTTCATTAAGAATGGTAATATTGTCCTTGTTTAGGTAATTGATGATGAATTCTTCGCCGTCTTCAAAAAACGAAAGCTTCGCCTGCCCGCTTTTAAAAATAAAAACTTTAGGTGCCTCGCTATAAAAAACATAGCCTTTTTTGATGACTTGGTGCTCGAACATAGCAAGCTCCTCGTCGCTAAGCGTGGCGATAGCCTCGGTTTGCAGTAGTCCCAGCCGCGATTTTTCCATATAACCTCCAAAAGCTAAGAATTATACAATGAAATATTTAGACAAAGATAAAGCTGCGCGGATGAAATTTACTATCCGCACTATGGCCGCGTATCTGGGTCGCCGGAGCTAATAAATTTTATAGCTTTTAAAATTCTAAATTTTACCCGCGCTTTGCATAGCGTAAAATTTCAAAAATTTATTGAAGCTTTACGCGGAGATATTATAGCTGAAACCCGCGGCGCGAATTTAAAATTCTGTCTTTAAATAAAAATTAATATCATTTTATTGAAATTTTATTTAGCAAGGATATAATAATGCATATTAAAAATAAGCGGTATTTTGCTCGCAACGATACCGCAAGAAAGGCACTTCATGCAAAAGTTAAATTTTAAAGATAGCGTTTCCGAGACGCTACTAATCAACGTTTATATGCGCCACTTGGATTTCAAAGACGCGGATCCAATCCTAAATGATCCCTTTTCGAGCGCCGCGGTCGAACAGATCGATTATGATTTTGCAAAATTTAACGACGCGCGCCTTAGCAAGACGGGCACCGTGATCCGCGCGAAATTTTTCGACGACGAGACGCTGCGACTCGCGGCGGAGCTTGATCGCCCTATCATCGTGCAGCTCGGCGCCGGGCTCGACACCCGCCCACTTAGACTGCAAAAAGCCCTACCAAACGCCCTATTTTACGACCTCGATCTGCCCGACGTCATCTCCATGCGCGACGCACTGCTGCCCAAAGCAAAGAACAACTTTAGCCTGCCCTACTCGATGTTAGATCCCTCATGGATGGACGAGCTAGTCGCAAAACACGGCAGCGCGGGCTATATATTCATCTTAGAGGGCGTGAGTATGTATTTTGAAAAGGAGGAATTTAAAAAATTTTTTATCGCGCTTGCGCAAAAATTCCGCGGCTACGTGCTGAGCGATTTTATGAGCGAGTTTTCGGTTAGGAAATTCGACTCTAGGCGCCATGACGCGATGCGGCACATGCAAAACGCGCCCTTTAAAATGGGCATTAGCGGCGGGTGCAGAGGTGCAGAGCTGGGATAGTGCGCATATCTGCTTCGCCAAAGAGGCTGCAATGCTGAAAATGTATAAAAGCCACTGGAGCCTCAAAGGGCGCCTATTTAGCCTGATCCCTGCCTTTTGTAACGCTTGCAAGATGTTTATCTTCAAAATCGGCGGTGATGAATAATAAGGCTTAAAATTTCAGTTGATTGCTTTGCAAATTTCGACAGCTAAGGCGCGAATTCTAAGCTGCTTATCTGGCAAGCTGGCATGCAGAGCAAACGGCACATACCGCTTTGCTCAATGCTGAGTAAAATTATAAAAACGCTTTAAAATTTCGCTTAAATTTACCTCGATTTATAGGAATTTAAGAGTTTTTAAAATATATTTTCGCATCTTAAATTCACGGAAAAGATCATGCAAAATTTTCTCGACAAATTCACCGCCACAATTGACGCAATCAACTCCTTTTTGTGGGGTCCGTACTTTCTAATCGCCCTACTTTGCGGTACCGGCGCGTATTTTACGGCGCGCTTGCATCTGGTGCAGATTTTTAAATTTAAAATGGGTGCGCGCAAGCTTTTCGGCAACTTCTCCCTGCATGGCGAGGCTGCGGGCAAAAGCGGCATGAGCTCGTTCCAAGCCGTCGCCACGGCAATCGCCGCGCAGGTCGGTACGGGCAACTTGGTAGGCGCCAGCACCGCGTTAGTAATGGGCGGACCGGGCGCGATATTTTGGATGTGGTGCGCGGCGTTTTTGGGCATGGCGACGAACTTTGCAGAGATCTGCCTGGCTCAAATTTACCGCACCAAGGACGACAGCGGACACATGATCGGAGGGCCCGCGTTTTACATCAGTCGCGGACTTAAAAACCCCCTAGCCAAGCCTTTAGCGGCGTTTTTTGCGCTGGCCATCATCTTTGCTTTGGGTTTCATGGGCAATATGGTGCAAGCAAACTCCATCTCCGACGGCTTTAGCAGCGCATTTGGAATCCCGAAGTGGGTGAGCGGCGCAGCATTGGCGCTCATCTGCTGCGTCATCTTTTTCGGCGGCGTAAAAGCGATCGCGCGCGTAGCCGAAAAGGTCGTGCCACTAATGGCGATCTGCTACGTACTCGTTGGTCTCGTCATCATCGGCTCAAATTTCGATAAAATTCCATCCGTCATCGCGTTGATATTCAAAGCCGCATTCGATCCATCGGCTGCCTGGGGCGGCGCTACGGGCGCTACGATCGCAACCGCGATGAGATACGGCATCGCGCGCGGACTCTTTTCAAACGAAGCGGGCATGGGCTCGACGCCGCACGCACACGCCGCAGCGAACGTCAAACACCCCGTAGATCAAGCCGTGCTCGGCATAATGGGCGTTTTCGTCGATACCTTCATCGTGCTTAACATCACCGTTTTCGTCGTGCTTAGCACCGACGTAGTCACCTTCGAAAATGGCAAGGCGGTATTTTCGGGCATCTCGCTGGTGCAGGAAGCCTTCGGATCGCAAATTTTAGGTCGCAGCGGCGGATACGGCTTCGTGGCGATCTGCCTGTTTTTCTTCGCATTTACCACGATTCTGGGCTGGTATTACTTCGCCGAGATCAACGTGCGATACCTCTTGGGCGCAAAATTCGTCAAGCTCTTGCAAATTTTAGTCGTCGCATTCGTATTCATAGGAAGCGTGCAAAAGATCGACCTCGTCTGGGGGCTAGCCGATATGTTTAACGGACTGATGGTGATCCCCAACTTAATCGCGATCATCCTGCTTAGCCCCGTCGTAGTGCGGCTTTTGAGCGACTTTAACGACGGCAAAAGCTACGACGCGAACGATTACAAATAACGCCGCGCGCTAAATTTCAACCCCGCACTTGGAATTTAGCGCAAAATCACCTCAAAATTTAGAATTTTAAAATTCTTTTCGAGCTAAAATCATAGCCTAAATTTTATGATCTAAGGAGAAGGCATGCAAATTTTAAGGAGCAAAAAATGCCCGTTTTAAAGGCATTACTGACCGGGCAGCCGCGCTCTTACGGCGACGAGCGCGCTACGCAGCCTCTGAAAAAGCGCTGGGAGACGGCGATATTCAAGCAAGCTAGGACGAGCGAAGTGCGCGCGAATGAGCTTGGATTCGAGGGTGACACAGTAGCCGACACGCTGCATCACGGCGGCACGGAAAAGGCGATTTTTGCCAACTCACTACAAAATTACGCCGCGTGGGAGAGATTTTTGGGACTTAAAAATCTAGCCTACGGCGCAATGGGCGAAAACCTCACGATCAGCGGATTACACGAGCAAAACGTCTGCATCGGCGATGTGCACCGCATAGGCTCGCTGGTGTTGCAAGTAAGCCAGCCGCGCAAGCCCTGCTACAAGCTCTCGATGCGCTGGGGTAACGCAGAGATGACGGCAGAGATCGCGCGCAGCGGACTTACCGGCTGGTACTACCGCGTGTTGGAGGCTGGCTCGTGCCGCGCAGGCGACGAAATCTACGTCGTGGGACGCGACCCCGCTATGATGAGCGTGATGGAGCTTAACCGTCTATTTTACGGCGAGCGTATCGATGAAGGGCTGTTAGCAAAATTTAACCTGCTTACGACGCTTACGCCAAAATGGCGCGAGGATATGCGCCGCAAGCTAGAAGGCGGCTACGACGACGGCTTTATGCGGCTATGAAATTTAGCCTCAAAGCGGCATGGTAAAATTGTGAAGGAGCCCACGCCTTGCTGCTTAAAATACCCTCTGGCACGAATTCTCAAAAATTTTATAAACCCGCTAACGCTAACTTTCAAGGCACTTTCTAGCCCATAAATCAGCTTATAAAAAACACTTTCTTGCGAGCCAGCCTGCAAAATACTTTCTCGACTTGAGCATTTAAAACATCTTCTAGGCTTTCGGTATCAGCGCGCAAAACCACTTCTTAAGTGCGAGCCGTAAATTTAGGCTAAATTTCAAAGCTGAAATTTTAATTTAATCCGCGCCGCACGCATGCAAATGCGATCTATTTTCGCGCTCTGTTTTGCAATACGATACAGGCTATAAACGGAATTAAAAACGCAAATTTAACCGTGCCTAGAATTTAATCTATATGAAATCTAAATTTAATCGCACATTCAAAGCCGCAAGCGCCGCTCTTTGTAAATTTTAAAATTTAAAAGCGGTAAATTTAACCCTTTTGCTACGCAGCGAATTTTCCATAAAAGTCAAAAAGGAAATTATTTACTCGCGCGACGCACTCATCTCGCGCATTCAGCTGCGCAACCTCACGCTACAAACGAGCTCCTAAAGGCTTTTAACACGCGCTAAATTAAGCGCCAAACGCTTGCCTGCCGCCTTTAAAAGCTCATTTATAGCGCTCGCTATAAGTAGAATTTTACGCGGCGCAGCAACAATTACGACCTTTTAAGAGCTCGACCGCAACTCAAAAGCCTATTTCAGTTTTTTAAAACCGCGCGCTGTATGGCTCAAAGTCCGTCCATTCCTCTGCTCAATCAACTACAGTAATTCCCGCATCTGCGCAGGCTTTTCGCGCCTTTTTAGATATGCCGATGCCGCTCGTTTCGATTTTTTTAAGATTTTTGAATTGTGCAAGCTCGGCGGCGTCAATGTTTTTGATATCGAAAAGCTCGTCCTCGCCGTCCCAATCAGGCGCGATTTGCAGGTAAATTTCGTTTCCGCCGTCAAGATAGAGCTCGCTCACCTGCTCCGCCAGATTTGTGGGGACCGGATAGTCCTTAAACCACTTTTTAGCTTGCGGCAGGGCGCCAAAGTCCACATACGGGTCGATGCCGCGCTCCTCACAATACTCAAACACGTCAAATTTAGGCTCCAGCAGAGCTTTTTCATACATCAGCTCGTTCATCACGGCGATTTTGAAATTGAAATTTTTAAACAGGAGCGTCTCGCCGGCCGCGCGCGGAAGCTTAAATTTATCGCTTGGCTTTCGCTTTAGCTTTTTCTCTTTTTGATTGATGCAGACGCGCCCTATCGGCATTTTCGCAGCTCGCACGATGTCTGCGATCTCGTCGGTGTCGCGCTTAGCGAAGCGCTCCGCGAAGTCCATCGCGCCTATGCGCTCCTGCACGGCCTCCGCGAGAGCTAGCGAAACTTCAAATTTGCCCAGGCTAAGCTCCAAAAATATATATGCGCCGCGCAGCTCCTGCTCAGGCACGGCCTCAAGCGGCGGTCTGCCATCTATCGTGAACGCGCCGCCGTAGAGTTTGCGCGGAACCTCGTGCTGTACGCCCTTTGCGACCTCAAGCATCAAAATCATCTCGGCAAGCTTCGGTTCTGCGAGCTCGCCTGTGCGCACAAAGGCGAAAATCCCCGCCTCATCCCAAAAATAGCGGCTTTTGCCCTCCCCGTCATCGATCATGCGCGGCTGCCCCAAGGCTTCGTTAAGCTTAGCCAGATCAAACTCACAGTTTACGCCGCCGATGAAAATGCCGTCCGAGCGCACATCGACGTCAAATTTATCCTTTTTAAAAATATCAAACAGTCCCATTTCACAGCTCCTGATTTTGCATCAAATTTCATTTTAAAATTTTTCCAAAAACCCGTAAAAATCGTCCGCAAAGAATCTATCCTCGTTCTGCGCGTAGTCGCGCACATAGACCTTGTATTCGCACGGCGCATCGTCTGCCTGCTCGCTTGCTATCTCATTCATCGCTCCACTTGCTGCCTCGTCTGCCGCTTCGCTCATTGTCGCGTCCGCCGTTTTGCACGTCGTTTCGTCCGCCGCTTCGGCATTCATATCGCGCGCCGCATCTAGCGATCTCTCTGCGCACGCTTCGTCACCCGATGCTCTATTTTCCGCACTGTCGACTGCCGTCGCGACGACCGTATCGCGCACCGTCTCGCTCGCAGCTTTGCCGCTCGTACTCTCCGCCGTCTTGCCGTGCGCCGTGTTGGGCGAGCCGTCCGCTATGTCGCTTGCAGGCGAAATTTTAAAATAATACTCCTCGTCCTCGAGCTGCAAAAACACAAGCTCGTCCGCGGCAAATAGGCCGTTTTTCAGATTTACCTCATACGTGTAGCAGATGTCGGCGTCGGCGCTACCCGCAAACTCGGGCGGCGCGATCGTTTTTAGCTCCGTCCCCGCCGCGCTGAAGCTAGCGTATCTTAGCAGCATCTGCTTGTAGCTCGCAGGCAGCGCAAAGCCTAGCCGCCGCTGCGCCTGCGCGATCCACGCGGGCTCTATGTCGCTGAGCCCTGCGGCCGTGATATTTTTAGATTTTTGAATAAGTTCTTCTATCATTTTTATCCCATTTTGAATGAGAAATTTTAATGCCTTAGCAGCATCAAGACGCGCTGTTTGCATAAACCCGCGAGCATTTGGCGCGGCTTTGAAAATCTAAATTTAAAAGCACGCGCGGCTTCAAAACCAAAGCGAGCCGTTTAAAATTTCGAGCAGCCCGCACATAAAATTTCAACCGCAAACGCGAACCGGCAGAGTTCTAGTGATCTAAATTTAGCGCTAGGCCCTAGCCAGCGCTATTACTTCGATCTCCACAAGCGCGCCTTTGGGGAGTTTGGCGACCTGCACCGTGCTGCGAGCGGGCTTGTGCTCGCCGAACGCCGCAACGTATATCTCGTTCACCGCGGCAAAATCGCCCATATCGGCCAGGAAAATCGTAGTTTTGACGGCATCTTGCAGCGTCGCGCCCGCTTCTTTTAGGATCGCCGCGAGGTTTTGCAAAACCTGCCTGCTCTGCGCTTCCACGCCGCCCGCGACAAACTCGCCGTCCGGCTTAAGCGCGATCTGCCCCGAGGTGAAGATGAACCCACCCGCCTTGATCGCCTGAGAGTACGGCCCGATGGCCTGCGCCGCATCGGGAGTCGAGATGATCTGCATACTAAATCCTTTGTAAAAAATTTCGCCCATTTTATCGCAAAATATTTTAGCATTGCTTTAGGCGGCGGAATTTCGCTAGCGAGGTTGCGGGTGCAGAGGGTACGATAAAATTTAACAGGCGGCGAGAGTAACTAAATTTGTTGGTACAGGCGCGGCAATGCGGTTAAATTTATCGTGCAAATACAGGTGAGGCTAGCGCGGAAAGCGAGCCATGGCGGCGAAACGGCAAATTTAAAAGAGCTAACAGGCGCAACAAAACAGCGTGTGAAAGTGCAGCTAAATTTAATCGCTGAGAGTGGATTTGGTAGTACGTACGGGCGGCACGGCGAAATGATCTATGGAGCGGTATTTTAAAATTTTGTGGGCATAAACATATAAAATTTCATAGCACGAGCACGATAACGCCGCGCGCTCGGCAATACGACGACTCTATCGGCAACACCGAATGAATGCATGGCGATACGACGAAATAGATACGAGCGGTGCGGTGGAATTTAACTGGCGCGAATGGGCGAAATTTCACTGGCGTCGTTACGGCAGTAAATTAAATTCCTTGCGGTAGCAAGATCATCAATGTCTCGACCGGCAAAATCAAACCGCCCACGGTAGTGATACGGGCGGCGGGGCGGTAAAAGCAGAGTCAAAATCGCTACCATCGCAGCAGAAAGAACAGCGCCGTCATAAAAAATCAGTGCGACACCGCGCAACGCAATTAAAATCCTCGCAGTAGCAAGCGTGGCAACGAAGTTGTCGATGTAGCGGAGCAAAATCAGCGATATAGAAATAATAAAATCAAAGACCTCGCGACAAGCGAGGCTTCCGACGCAACGGCAACAGAATCAACATCGCAGCAGCGGGAAATTAGCGTAGTCGCGATAAGATCAGCACAACGCTACGATAAAATTGACACTACAATTAAAATTTGCAGTGTCGCAGTAAGTTCGGCGCAACGCTGCGACAAAATCAACACCGCAGTAGTAAAATAGACGCTATTGAGGTGGTAAAATCGACGCTGTCGTAGCATATCAGCGAGAGTTCATAAAATTTTACGCGAAATTTTATACGAAATCCTGTATAAAATTCTATGATTTTGACTTTAGATTGGCCTGCGATCGGCCCTCAACCAGTCTGTAATTAATTTGCAATCAGTCCGTAAAGTAGCTTTAAAATCGTGGCGGCAACGACGAGCAGAAGCATTTTACGCACAAATTTCACGTCGCATCGCATCACTAGGCTTGAGCCTGCGAAGCTGCCCGCGATCTGTCCGACCGCCATCACCGCTCCGACGAGCCATAAAATTTGCCCGCCGATGATAAAAACGCCCAAAGAGACGATGTTTGAGGTGAAATTTAAAACTTTAGTGTGTGCGACCGCCTTTTTCATATATAGCCCTAAAATTCCAACCAGCGCAAACGTCCAAAACGAGCCCGTACCCGGGCCGAAAAATCCGTCGTAAAACCCCAAAACAAGCCCAAAAATCGCGTAAAAGCTCTTTTTTGACATCTTGGGCCTTGCGGGCGCTTCGCCTAGGTTTGGCGAAAAAATCATATAAAAGAAAAGCGCCAGCAGCAGGATCGGAATGAGGTAGTTTAGGAATTTCGCATCGATTAGAAGCAGGACATAAGCGCCGACGAGCCCGCCTACGAACGTAAAAATCACGCCGCGCAAGATCTCCGCTGCATCGACATAGCCCTTGCGGATGAAATTTAAAGCGGCGGTGAAGCTTCCGAAGCTGCCTTGAAATCTATTTGTGGCGATCGCTACATGCGGCGGAATGCCCACGGCAAGCAGCGCAGGCAGCGAGATCAGCCCGCCGCCGCCCGCGATCGAGTCGATAAATCCGCCGAAAAACGCCGCCGCAAAAAGCACCGCGAACTGCCAAAGCTCAAGCTCCATTTTTGTCCTTTTTTAATTTCCAATATTTTACAAAAGGTGAACTTAAATTTTAACCGCCGTACATCGCAATAGCAAATCGTATGCTATAATAGTAAAAAATAAGGATAAAGAATGAATAATGGTTTCAAAAAAATCATCGATCTAATTTTAAAAATTTTCATCATAAGCGTATCTATTTCAGGAGCAATCATCATATTAATAATAGCATTGGCTATAGCAGGAATTTATTTAAAGCCGTATGGCGATTTTTGGAATGTAAAGAATAATAATTTTGAGGAACTCTATTAGGTTTTAAGTCAATTCCCTTAGATTGTTTTTCACAAGTTGGAATTACCTCATTTACAAATTCTTCAAATGAAACATT
>NZ_CALIMQ010000254.1 GCF_938045535.1 uncultured Campylobacter sp.
GATGGAATAATCCATGTCTGGGAGGGTCATGAAATAGAAAAACATGAGAAATTAGTTGAATTTACAAAATCCCCCCAACGTACAAATTTAATTTATAAAAACCGCAAAAACTAAATCAATCTAAAATTTATCCGTTTTATCCACCCGCACGAACGCCCAGTGCATAAAATCCCGCTTTGGCTCGTATTTGCCGCTGTTAAAATACTTCGCTAGCCGCGCTTCCTCCGTTTCGCTTAGCTCGCCGCCAAGCCCCCAGCGCGTCTTTTGCACAAACTCCGCCGCACTTTTCGCTCCGCCGCCGTGACACCAGGCTTTGATATAGCTGAGGCTCGGTAGATAGCCCATTTGAAATAGGATGTTTAAAAGATAGACGAAGCCTGGCTTTTGCTCCACTTCGCGCCCTATCGCGTCCAAAATTTCATCATCCACGAAGCTGCCGCTCACCTTAAACGTAATATAAAGCGATTTTTTAGTCTTTGAAAGAAGCTTTGCAAGCGCGGCTTTTAGATCGTCCACCTCAAGGCAGCGCGAGGCGAAAACCACGTCGCACGCTGGCATGTCAGACCAGTCGTCCTCGAAGGCTTTTTGTGCGAATTTCGCGTTTTTTGCGCCGTAAGCTTTAGCGTTCTCGCGGGCAAATTCCAGCATTTTGGACGAAAAATCATAGCCGTAAATTTTGATCCACCTTTTCTGCCGCCAGCACGCTTAACGCGCCCGCTCCGCATGCGAAATCAAGCAACGTAGAAACGCCAGCAAAATCGACCCTGCTTATAAACTCGCGCGCATAGGCGCTTTTCATCACGCCCTCGTTGAAACTTGGCGCCTTTTTGTCCCAATGCTCGGCCAGTTTTTCGCCGAATGAGCTTTTTGCTTTTTGCGTCTTATAAAGCGCGTCAAAGTCGATCTCATCGTAGTTTGAAACTAAAATCATAATTATCCTTTCTAAAATTTTGCGGGCAGACCGCACCGATTTTTCATTAAATTTTAACGTAAATTTATGCGCCGCGCCCAAACCCGCCTGAAATTTCAAACCGCCCGGCGAGAAATACTAAGGCAAGCCCACCCCTGCGCATTTTATATGCTCGAAATTCTTTAAATTTTCACCGAATGATTGCAGTTAAATTTTAGAAAGTCCGCTCATAAATCAAAATTTTTAGTCTGTCGTCCGCGCTTGCTCGCTCCGCTTTTAACACCGCTCAAATTTATTGCAAAGCCTCCAATCTAGCCGCTATTACCTTTTGCATCGCTTGATTTTTCCTGTTTTGGCTAAAATTTGCAGCCTCTTTTTGCCGATGCGTTTGTCGGCAGCCTTTAGGATATTTGCGAGCCCCCATTCATCTGCATCGAAGTGCTTTGCAAACAGCTCCTCTTTGGGCGTGTCGATATATTCGCGGATAAGCTCGCCGATGTCGCTTATGTCGTTACCATACGGATAAATTTTCGTTAGAGCACCCTCTGCTAGGCTTTTTATGCCGCCGCTTTTTAGCACGAAATCCTTCGGGTAATCAAAAATAATCTCGTCCGCAAGCGTGATAAAATATCGCGGCAAATCCGTGCTGCCGCGCCTGCTTTGCATCCTATAGACCGCACAGTGGAGCTTAAAATCAATGCTTTCATCCACGAGTTCGTAAAGCTGTTTTTGAAGCTTGCTCCAACGTTTCATTCTGCCCCCTTATCTATTTGTCGCCTCTTGCTGTTTTGCGCGTAGCTTTTGCCGCCCTTTACGGCAATCGCCGCTCAAAGATCTGCACTTTTTCTATTTTTTGCAAATCCGCTTTAAAATTCCGCCGCGCTAAACGGTCTCCCAAAATCTCGGTTCTGTCTTGATCGCGTCTCGATTTTTCTCGCGTAAAATTTGCAAAAATTCTTTAAAGCTCGGCTCAAAAATCGAAGCGGCGGGCACAAATTTATACTCGCTCGCGCCGTCTCGTTCGGGCTTGTTCGTGCTGCCGCGTTCAAGCTCGCTCGCGTCGCCCACAAAGCAGATCCGCCAAATCCTAGCATGATTTATCCGTATTTTTGTGACTTCAAGCGCCAAAATTTGCTCAAATTTATACCTCGCCGCGAGCTTCTGTCCGCTAAAAACGTAGATGAAATCCTGATCGAACCAAAGGCTCTCACGTGAAATGAAAAACCTCTCCAGCCAAAACATAAACGGCCGCACGGAAAGCCTTTTTACCTCGCTTATCCCATCTATCGCGGCAAGCTCGCGCGAGCTAAGCTTGCGAGGGTTGCGCCAAAAAAGCGTCCAAATAATCCCGCCCAGAAGCAAAACGCTAAAAATTACGATTAAAATTTGAATTAAAGCTTCAGCCATTTAAAATTCTAAGTCCTTTTATAAATGCAAATTTCGCATCCGTATCGCCCCAAAACAAACTCCTGCCGAAATCCGCCTCCGCGCCGTTTGCAAGCTCCTCGTAAAGCTTATAAAATCGCCCTTTGTAGGTGCAATCGCTTAGGCAGACGTTGAAAAACGCCTCTGCCGCGTCCCTGCCACCGAAATAATATACAAAGTAGATCGGGCGCAGATCGAAGGCGCTTAGATTTTTGTTAAATTTAGCCCCGTGTCGCATCATAAATTCCACCGCCTTTTGTTTATCTTCAAAAAGCTCAAAAATAGGCAGCGCGCAGTCCTTGATAGCCGCGCTAATCTCCCGCACGCTGAGCTCAAAGCTAGCGCCCGCGAGCTGCCAGTCGCGAAACTGCCTGCGCGGCGTGAGATAGCTCAGATACGATACGAAAATAAGGTCGGTCGAGCAGGGCGGCTCCTCTTGCATCAGCTTTTTTAGGCGCTTGCAGTAGATCGCGATCTGCGGTAGGATACTCACACTGCCAGAGTAATTGCGCATGCTGGAGCTAAAATAAATCTCAAATAAAATCTCCTTGTCGCTTGTGAGCTTCGTTAGTTTTTGCCCCTTTTACGCGGGCTTGAAGTACGTAAAATTTGCCGCGATCTCATTGCAGCCGTTTAAAAATATATCGCGTGGAGTCATGATTTTCCTTTAAATTTAGACGTTTTGCTCGCTAGCAATTCGGTTTGCTGCTTACATTGCCGCAACCGTGATCCGCAGCTTGGCGTCTTATCGGCGCGCCGTCTTGCTGCCGAAAAGTTATTCTATGCGCGCAATTTTACCCTAATTCGGCTAAATTTAACGGCGCTATGCGCCCGTAAAATTTATAATCTATCCTCGTATCTTTCGTAGTTTATGCCGTAGATTTTATCGATATTTTCGGCATTTATGAGCTGCTTGCTGCGCCCAAAAGCTAAAATTTCGCCGTCTTTTATAAACAGCGTCAAATTTGAAACAAACTTCGCGTGGCGCGGGTAGTGCGTCGTCTGCACGAAGGTATAGCCCTCATCCCCCAGCGCTTTTATCATCTCTAGTAGCTTGATCTGATTGCCAAAATCCAGCCCGTTGGTCGGCTCGTCCATAAAGATCACTTTCGCGCCCTGAACCAGCGTGCGCGCGATGTACGCCAGCTGCCGCTCACCGCCGCTGACCTTTGTGTAGGGCGCGTTTTTTAGATGCGCGATATCCATCTTTTCCAGCGCCTGTT
>NZ_CALIMQ010000255.1 GCF_938045535.1 uncultured Campylobacter sp.
CTGCGCCACGACGACGGCAACGCTGGGTGGAAAAATTTCGCCCCTTTTGATAGGATCTTGCTCTCCGCGTGCGCCGAGCGGATCGACGAGCGGCTGTTTGCGCAGCTGGCAATCGGCGGGATTTTGGTCGCTCCGATGAATAGAGGCGGTTCGCAAAAGATCGTTAGATTTAGTAAAATTTCTCCAAGCGAGATTAAAGAAGAGGAACTTGGCGCCTGCGAATTCGTCCCGCTGGTGCAGGGTCGCGGATAGATCTAGCGCGCAGTAAATTTTAAAATTTCCTACCGCCTCCTAGCGCGTAAATTTAATAAAATTTGCTTTCGCGCTGTGCCGCGAGATCAGAGTTTTATTAATTATTTATTTAAATTCAAGTACAATACGCAATTTTAATCTTTCAAGGATAAGTCATGCAAGATTTTAGCAAGGAAAAGATAGAGTCGCTGGTCGCCAGCTGGAAAAATCACAACAAAAACCAATTCTGGCTTAAAAAACAAACCGCGATCTCAAAGTATTTAGGCGAGATAAAGCGCTGCTTGGCGAGCTTTGATGAGACCGAGAACGAGTTTTTGCAAACTTTATATATAAATCTCAGCGACGGCAATCTTAGAAGCTGCAAAATTTTATCTTTAGGCGAGAAGTTCGCGCACGCCGAGTATTTCTTTATGGATCAGTTTTTTGATTCCAATATCAGCGCGTTTTATTACGATTTCGCTTTTAAAGACCGCATCGTCGGCAAAAAGGAGCTGTTTCCTAAAAATGCTGTAAAAAGCGTAGATAGCGTGCTTAGCGGCGAGGATAAAAACATCGTCTCGCTTTATATTTTTATCGAAAATATCGTCAAAAATTTCAATAGCTATTCGCAGGAGCGCACCGCTCGCGATATTTTCAAACAAAAGCTAGTCAATTTCTACGATGAGCTTTACAGGCTTCTTACGGCGGTGGATAGCGCTTTGGCGATCGATTTTTTCGACGTCGCGCTGCATAATCAGCCCTTCGTGCTGATGGAATTTTTAAAATCCGCGATAAATGCCGATAATTTCTATCTGATCGACAGCTACCTAAGCGACGACGGGATGCTAAATTTAGGGCTTGCCGAGGGCGGCGATTTCGCGCAAATTTCGCGCGAGAAGCTCTATCTGCTAGCCAGCATATTTGCACAGTGCAACGATGAGTTTCCGACTCTCATTTATCGCGATGAAACTGCGCAAATTTTATCCTTGCTCTACGACGAAAAGGTTGAAATTTTCGAAGAATTTTACGAAGTAAGTTCGCGATTTATCGCGGAATTTACCCCATATCCGCAGGATGTCGTGGGCGCGGCTAGGATCGTGTACTCCTCGCTATTTTTCGAATACGTCAAAAACTACAAAAGCGAAGAGGTCGCAAAAAATACGATATTTTACGGCGCGATCGGCACGGGCAAAACCCGCAGGCTGCGATCTTTAATCACCGAAAAGAAGCTTGCGACAAAAAATTTCCGCTACGTTTGCCTACACGAAGGCTTTGAATACCGTGATTTCATCGACGGATTTTACGGCGAAAGCTTTATTGACGGCGAGTTTAAGGCGCTGTGCAAAGAGGCGCTAAACGATCCGAAGGACGAGTATTATTTTCTGATCGATAATGCAAGTGCCGCGAGCTTGGATAAAATTTTAGGCGAGGCTGCGATACTTTTGGATCGCCGCTACGACGAGAATGACGAGCTTTCGCTGATCCGCACGAAAAATTCCCACGTAATCGACGGCTTTGAAGAGGGCGAGAAAGCGCGCGCAAGCGTCGTTTTAAAGGACGGCCGCTCATATTTTGCGGTGCCTAAAAATTTATACGTCCTATGCACTCTAAATGAGCATAAATGCGTTTCGCCGTCGATTGCAAAGGCGTTTAGATGGATCAGATGCGAGTGCGATTACGGCGCGCTTGAGGATTATTTAAGAGATCGCGAGATCGTAAATGCAAGCGCGGTCGTTGCGGTTTGCAAGGCGCTGAATAAATTTATCGCCGATGAGGCAAAGAGCCTCGGCGCGATCGGACACGGCGTATTTATGGGGCTTGCGCGCTATCAAAGTGGCGCGCAGATCATGCAGGAGGGGCTAAACGGCTTTTTTGCCGAGGTGCTTGAACCGATCTTTAGGTGCGCAGCAAGTGGCGAAGATACCGCTACGAGCCTTGGCGAGCGCATCGCTGAAGCCAAGGACGTGTTTAAATTTTAGCCGCCGTTTGGCAGAGAGGTTATATTTGCTATGAAATTTTAAAATTTCATAGCACTGCGTTTCATTTGTGCTTACGGATACGGCGCGCGAATTTGGGTTTAAATTTTGTTTTAATCCTGAAGTGTTTGCGACGTCGTGCTGCTGCTTTATTTATCAAATGCCGTAGCAATGCCGATCTATTAAATTGATATAAATTTAGACTTGAAATTTTAATCCTCGCTCGACCATACTTATCGCGGCGCAGGGGCGGGATTAGAGTAAATTTTGAGCTTTAAATTTAGCCTCAGCCGCTAAATTTACACAAAATCTTTATTTTGAAATTCTGCAGTATTTTCTATACGGAATTTTGCTTATCGGCGCAATCGCCGTTTTGATTAAATTTAATTGAATTGAAGCAAGCCTATGGGGCTAAAACAGCGCGTGCTTTTAAATTTAGCCCAAAAGCCCCGCGCCTTTTACTCTCTGCGAGCGATCTGCCGCGTAGATCCTCTTCCCGCCTACTACTTTGCCGCCCTCGATTTTGCCACCCTTTACGTCGTATTTCCAGATCGGCGCGGCCACCTTGAAATCCTCCACAAACTCGTTTATTAGCGCCAGAGCGACCTTGCGCTGCGGGCTTACGACGCCTGTGACGTAGGAGCTTTCGTGGATCGGCACATCCCCGTTTGCATGTGCAAAAAGCACGAATGCGCCCCGTGCTGCGGCCTTTTGCTGCCACGCTTCGAACCAAGTTCGCAAAATCGGCTCATAGATATCGAAGCTCAGCGCGCAGATGCCGCCCTCGTCGCGCACGATGCCTACGAAAGTAATGAACGCGCCGCAATTTATGTCCTTAAATTTAGCGTACCAGCGCGATAAAATCGCATCTACGTTCAAGCTGCCCTCATAAATTTCGGGCTCGATCCCGCTTAAAATTTCCGGATTAAATTTAGCCTCGCTCATCGCCGCCTCCTAAGCTTAGCCGCCGCAAACGGGAGGCAAAAGGCTCACGCGATCGCCGGATTTAAGCGCGAAATTCGCATCATAAATCATCTTATCGTTTACCGCTACGGCGCAGTTTGCAAGCCACTGCCTTAGACTTTCGTCCTTTTGCAGCTGCGCTTTTACCTCTTTCAGGGAGTTTGCGTTTAGGCGCAGTGGCTTGCGCCCTATCGGTCCTAAAAATTCTATCTCTACCATTTTTATCCTTTTTTAAAGATTTGGCGATTTTAACCAAAAATTCATAAAATTTTATATAATTGCGTAAAAATTTAATGAGGAAAAATGATGAAAATCGATGAAATTTCGACTCCTGCTTACGTGTGCGAGGAGCAAAAACTGGTAAAAAATTTAGAAATTTTACGCGGTGTAGGCGAGCGAAGCGGAGCAAAAATTTTATGTGCGCTAAAAGGCTTTGCGTTTAGCTTCGCGATGCCCTACGTAGACAGATATCTCTGGGGCGCTACTTGCAGCGGTCTGCACGAGGCAAAATTTGCTGCAGAGTTTATTAAAAACGGCGAAATCCACACATACTCGCCAGCATTCAAAGAGGATGATTTGAATGAAATTTTAAAAATTTCAAATCACGTCGTATTCAATAGCGCCGCGCAGTGGCAAAAATATCGCGCAAAAGCGCTCGCTGCGGGAGCGTCGTGCGGCTTGCGGCTAAATCCGCAGACCTCCTTCGCGCCCAAAGACGCTTACAATCCGTGCGGCAGCTTTAGCAGGCTCGGGATGAGCCTTGAAGCGCTGCAGCGGGCGATCTTGCAAGATGGCGAGTTTTTGCGCGGCATCTCGGGGCTGCATTTTCACGCGCTGTGCGAAGAAAGTGCTCAGAGCCTAGAGCGGGTGCTTGAGGTTTTCGAGGCGAAATTCGGCAAGTATTTTAGAGCCCTAAAGTGGCTAAATTTTGGCGGCGGGCATCATATCACGCGCGCAGGCTACGACGTGGAGTTGCTGATAGATCTGATCAAAAAATTTCGCGAAAAATATGAGGTTAAAATTTATCTCGAGCCGGGCGAGGCGGTAGGTTGGGAGTGCGGATATTTGGTCGCTAGCGTGCTTGACATAGTAGAGAACGGCGCTAAAATCGCTATTTTAGACGCTTCCGCTGAAGCTCATATGCCCGATACCGTGCTGATGCCGTATCGTCCTGCGGTACGCGGCGAGAGTAAGAGCGGTAAATTTAGCTATCGCTTCGGCGGCAATACCTGCCTCGCAGGCGACGTCGTGGGACTTGAGAGCGGGCAGCCCGAGTATAAATTTGACGCGCCGCTAAACATCGGCGATCGAGTGATTTTCGAGGATCAGATCCACTACACGATCGTGAAAAACACGACCTTTAACGGCATCAAGCTGCCCGATCTCGTCTTAGCGGACGAGCGCGGAGAGGTTTTGGCAATCAAAAAATTCGGCTACGACGAGTATGCGCGGCGAAACTAGCGCCGCACTTAATGCAAAAATGTAATTTTGCTTTGTAAGAAAATTTTTTGCAAAAAATGATATAATCGGCTCGAATTTTATATCTAAGGAAATCCATGAAAAGATTGTTTCTCGCGCTTTTTGCCTGTATTTATGCGCAGGCCGAAGAGAAAAAATATGCCGATATCGTGCAGGGAAATAGCGATGTTTGGGGCAATGCAAGGCTTGAAAACATCGATAGCTACGGCAATGGCTTCGGTCCGATTTTTCTGCAATTTCAAGGACATCTGCAAAGCTCGGGCTTTTTTGCTTGGTTGGCGCTGGGTGCGGTTTTGGGCGTAATCATAGCTTTTATTGGGCACTACGCGATCATAGGACCGAAGCACTTCGATCATCACGCGGGCAAGCCGATCTATGCGTTTAATAAATTTGAACGACTATACCATCTTGTAGCGGCCGTCGCATGGGCGATTTTGGTTCCGACCGGCTTGATTATGATGTTTGGCGAAGAATTCGGCGGCGGCGCTTTCGTGAGATTTTGTAAAAACGCTCACGGACTGGCTACGATAGCGTTTGCAATCTCCGTCGTGCCGATGTTCTTGCTGTGGTTTTGGCGTATGCTACCGCGAGCTTACGATATCAAATGGATGATGATCGTGGGCGGCTATTTAAGCAAAAAGAAGCGCGCGATCCCTGCGGGTAAATTTAACGCAGGCCAAAAGGCGTGGTTTTGGGTCGCGACTTTAGGCGGTATAGTGATGATAGCGACGGGTGCGTCAATGTTTTTCCTAGACTACGATATCCCCGCAATGAGAAGTGCGCTAGGTATGAGTCAGATCGAAATTTTAAGAGCAAGCGCGATTATTCATAATTTTTTGGGCGCGGTCTGCGCGGTGTTTTTGCTCGTACATATCTACATGGCGGTCTTTGCGATCAGCGGTGCCATCCACTCGATGATCGACGGACACAAGCCGGAGGAGGAAGTTTACGTACTTCACCACTACTGGTATCGCGAGCTGCTCGATAAAGGGCAGATCGCTAAATCGCAATTTGAAGCGAAGTACCCGCGCTTATAACTTGGGTAAATTTTATGCGGGCCTGCTTGCGTGCGGCTCGCATTAGCTTTGAGGTTCAAAGAATTTTTATTTTAAGGATTTCACATGCAACTAGATTGTCGCAATTTAAATTGCCCGGAGCCGCTTTTGCGCACCAAAAAAGCCCTCGGCGAGCTAAAAATCGGAGAGAGTTTAGAAATTTTAGTAAACGACGTAGCGCCTCGTGAAAACATAAAACGCTTTTTGGCTAAAAACGGCTTTGAAGCGCAAATTTCACAAGCGGGCGCCGACATGCTTATAAAAACCGTAAAAACGGACGAGCTGAAAAATGCAAATATCGACGATATTTATTGTAACGTCGCGGCGCCGAAAAGAGGCAAGGTGATATTTCTAAACGAGGAGCAGTGCGGAAGCGGCCCGATCGGAAAAAGCCTGCTTGCTAAATTTTTAGGCGCGGCGCTAAATTTAGACGAAAAGCCAGTGAAGGTGATCTGCGTAAACAACGCCGTGCGCATAACTACCAACCGCGGCCACGAATGCTTTGAGGCGATCAAGAAGCTAAACGAAGCGGGAGCTGAAATTTTAAGCTGCGGAAGCTGCCTAGAGGGTTACAAACTGGTCGATAAGCTCGCGATCGGCGAGATTTCAAATGCATACGAAATCATGGACGTCCTATCGAAATACGAAGTAATCAAGCTATGATCTACAGAGATTTTAACCTAACTAAATTTATTGCAGCCGCCGGTTGAGCCGCCAAGCTTGACCCGGCGGGTCTAACCGAAAATCTTGGAAATTTAATCGAGCCCAATGCAAGCCTGCTTTCGTCAATCTGCAGCAACGAAGATGCGAGCGTATTTCGCATAAGCGACGATCTTGCGCTCGTGCAGACGCTCGATTTTATCACCCCTTTGGTGGACGACCCGTTTATTTTCGGACAGATCGCGGCGGCAAACTCCCTAAGCGACGTATTTGCAATGGGCGGTGAAGTGATAAATGCCCTAAATATCGTGGGTTTTGACGATTGCCATTTCTCAAACGAAATTCTACGCGAAATTCTGCGCGGCGGCAAAGACAAGATCAAAGAGTGCGGAGGGGCCTTGGTGGGCGGCCACACCATCTCTACTCCCGAAATTTATTACGGACTTAGCGTCACGGGGCGCGTGAATCCGCGTAAATTTTGGAGCAATAATACAGCTCGCGAAGGCGACCTGCTGATCCTAACAAAACCCCTCGGCACGGGCATCATCGCTACGGCTATTAAGGCGAAATTTCTTAAATTTGAAGAATTTCGTGACGCGGTAGAGAGCATGATTTTGTTAAATTTTTATGCCGTGGGCGCGTTAGCGGGTCTAAAAATACATGCCGCGACCGACGTGACGGGCTTTGGGCTGCTTGGACACGCCCTTGAGATGATAAATGAGAAGGTAAGTTTTAAAATTTATCCTAGTAAAATTCCGCTTTTAAAAAGCGCCCTCAAATGCCTTGATGAGGGGCTGATCCCTGCAGGAAGCTATAAAAATTTAAAATTTATCACACCGGGCGTCGATTCCGAGCCGGACATAGCGCTTTGCGACGCACAAACCAGCGGCGGACTTCTGCTTGCCGTAGCGGAAAAGGACGCGGCGCGAGCGCTTGTAAATTTAAAAAACGCAGGCTACGCTAGTAGCGCTATCGTCGGCGAAGTAGTAGGGCACTCCGAACATAAAATTTATTTAGTTTAAAATCTTTTTTATTCAGCCCCCTTTAAGCATCGCTCTTGTATAATCACAATTCTGTTTCGCACC
>NZ_CALIMQ010000256.1 GCF_938045535.1 uncultured Campylobacter sp.
GATCAGGTTTTTCGTCCTAGCTATTTTGCGGATTTTGCAGATTGCTTTAGCCTTGGATTTTTGCCGCCTAACTGCACGCGGATCGCCTATGCTGCAAGCTTCGGCGGAGATAGGCTCTGTGGGCTTAAAAACCCCGCGGATTTAAAAGCTCACGCTGCAAATTTGGCTAAATTTAAAGCTATTTCGGTGCGCGAGCGCGATGGTGTAAAGCTTGCGCGCGAATGCTTTGATGTAGATGCGCGTTGGGTGCTAGATCCTACGCTTTTGGCTAACAAAGAGATTTACGATAAATTTTTAAGCCATGCGCCAAAGCGCAAGGGCTTTGCCTATATCCTAGATCCATCGCCTCGCTCTGAAGCGGCGATAGAGCTACTAAAAAAGCAAAGCGGCCTAGAGATATATGAGGTAAATGACCGCGGCAACCGCATCGGCATAAAAGCATGGCTAAGCGCTATTGCGGGCGTGGAGTTTGTGTTAACCGACTCATTTCACGGCTGCGTATTTTCCATAATCTTTAATAAGCCGTTTTTTGTGCTCGTTAATGCTAGTCGCGGCGCGTCGCGCTTTAGCTCGCTTTTGGGCTTATTCGGGCTTGAAGATAGGGCTTTGCAAGATCCCAAAGACGCGCGCTTGGACGCGACTATCGATTGGGATGGCGTAAATGAGGCGTTGCGCCGTAAAAGAGAGGACTCGATGAAATTTTTAAAAACAAGTTTAGGCTCATAAAATGAAAATAGCTATGGTAATTTCTGCTTTAGGCAAGGGCGGTGCCGAGCGCGTGCTAAGCGTGCTGGCAAATTTTTTCTGCCGCGAGAATGAAGTCTGCGTGATAAAATTTGACGCAGATGAGCCCTTTTACGCGCTAGATCCTAAGATCGAGCTTATTAGCTTGGATTTAGGAGTGGGTGATTTAGGAGTATTTGGCAATATAAAAAAGCGCTACGATAAAATTTTAGCCTTGCACAGGCTTCTAAAAAGTCGTAAATTTGACGTAGTAATCTCGTTTTTAGATAATACCAATGTCCTTACGCTTATCGCAAATCTAGGAGTCGGGCAGAAAATCATCGTCTCCGAACACACCAATCATCGCTTTTTAAAAAGTCCGATCTGGCGAGCTCTCAAGCGGATCTTTTATCCGCGAGCTGCAGGTCTTAGCGTGCTTAGTAAATTTGATCTGGATCATTACACATATGTGCAAAATCGCGTGATTATGCCTAATCCGATGTTTGAGATCAGCCATGCTAAAGAGGCCCGCCCGCCTAAAGAAAATATCATCCTAGCAGCCGGCCGGCTCAATGTCTATAAGGGCTTTGATGTCCTTCTTAAGGCACTTGCGCTTGTAGATTTCAATCTTTTAAAAGAGTGGAAGGTGGTGATCGCAGGCGACGGAGAGGAACGAAAGAGCCTTGAGAGCCTAGCTGCGAAGCTGTGCTTAAATGTGCAGTTCATCGGCTTTGTGCGCGATATCGAAAGCTTATATGGACGCGCTAAAATCGTAGTTGTAACCTCCAAGATGGAGGGCTTTTGCAATATTTTGATGGAGAGTATATTTTTCGGCACCGCTAGAATTTCTACAGATTGCATCGCAGGTCCTAGCGAGCTTATAAGCGACGGCGTAGATGGGTTTTTGTGCCCTGTAGGCGATAGCGCGAGCATCGCAAAAAAGCTTGAAATTCTAATGAGCGACGAGAAGCTACGCGAGCGGCTCGTGCAAAACGCCTCTAAGCGCGAGGAGAGCTTTAAAATTGAAACGATCGGGCGACGCTGGCTGGATTTCATAGCCGCTACGATACACAGGGAGGAATAATGAGCGAAAATCCCCTAATCTCGGTCATAATCCCCGTTTATAATGTCAAAGAATTCCTGCGCGCTTGCGTGGAGCGCATCATGGCGCAGACCTATACGAACTTAGAAATTTTGCTCGTAGATGATGGCTCAAATGACGGCAGCGAGGCGATTTGCGACGAATACGCCACGCGCGATCCCCGTGTGCGCGTGTTGCATAGACTAAACGGCGGACAGGCTAGCGCGCGAAACGCTGCTTTGGATGTCGCTCGCGGGGAGTTTATCAGTTTCGTAGACAGCGACGATTTGATAAGCCTTGATTTGATTGAGACGCTTTTTCGCCTGACGCAGAAATTTTGCACCAAAATCGCTATGTGTGGCTACACAGCATTTAGCGACGAGAGCGAAATAAATAATTTCAAGGCGGCTTTAAATTCTAAAGAAAATCAAAATTCTAAAGAGATTAGCGATCCAGGAGGAGCTACAAATTCGAATGCCAACGCAGGCGAATACAAAATATCGCCGCAAGAGCTTTTTAGACGCAGCTGCACGCAGGATCCGTATTTTAGCACCGCGGTTTGGCGCGCGCTGTTTGCTCGCGAAATTTTCACTGCTTTGCGCTTTCCTACGGGGCAGATCTATGAGGATGTGGCGATATTTTTTGATATTTTTAACGCTTCTATTACGGCGTGCACGGATGAAATTTTATATTTTTACCGCGTAAGGGCGGGCTCGACCGTAAACTCATTTGCGCGCAGGCATCTTGCGGTCATCGCTGCGGTGCGCCGCTATACTGAGGCGATCGCTGTGAATTATCCAAGCTTGGCGCGTGAGGCTAATTTTACTCGCTGCGAGTCCGCGCTGAATACGGCGTTTTTAATTATCAAATCGAGCTTTGACGCTGCAGGCTTGGATGGAGATGCAACTTCTCCTTCCGAGGCTAATACGTGCAGCTTGGCAAACGAAGCGGATTTGCATGGCGCTGGTAGTTTATCTTGCGCATGCGGTAAAAATTCCGCATTTAAAAATTCCGCTAAGCAAAATTATATGCGGAATTCTAAGCAAAATTCCGCGTCGCAAAGAAAGACCGCAGATCCCCGCTCGCCTTTAAACGCCGCAGAAGCTGCGGATCAGATCCGCTCACTGCACGCTTTGGTGCGCGAGCGGCTGGATTTTGGATTTTTCGCGGCGCATGCGAGCCGCACGCAGACACTGATGATGGTCTTGTTTTACGCTAGCCCTGCGCTTTTGCGGCTATTTTATAAAATTTATCGGAAGTTAAAATGAAAATTTTATTCGTCATCGCGGCTCTTAGAAACGGTGGCGCTGAGCGCGTGCTTCAGGTTTTGGCGAACCATTTTGCGCGCGCAAACGACGTTACGATCGCGATTTTGGAAAATGATGAGGGCAGGTATAAATTTAGCGAAAAGATAAAATTTTTGCATCTGGACGTTTATAAAAACGGCGGCAGGTTCGATAAATACAGAATTTTGCGCGAGTGTTTCAAGCGCGAGCAGCCAAGCGTCATCATCAGCTTTATGGACTGGACGAACGTAGCGTGCGTGATCGCAAGCTTCGGGCTAGGCATCCCGCTCATCGCGACCGAGCACAACGCGCACGATTATCTGCCAAGCGGGCTTTTTAGCCGCGTGCGCGATCTGTGCTATAAAAAAGCAGACGCGCTTACGGTGCTTACGCGTTCGGACTTTGAGTACTATTCGCGATTTGTCAAAAACTGCTTCGTCGTGCACAATCCCTTTTTCGGCGAGATTGATGGCGCTAAAAGCGCCAAGCGAAACGTGATCTTAAGCGTCGGCAGGCTCGAGCCCGTCAAGGGGTATGAAATTTACTTTGACGCGCTAAGCAGGATCGATAAAAGCCTGCTTGCGCAGTGGGAAATTTTAATCGCGGGCGATGGCTCGCTGCGCGAAAGATTGCGCGAGCTCGTGGCGCGGCTCGGGCTTGAAGTGCGATTTTTAGGGCACAAGCAGGACGTGAGCGAACTGTATAAAGAAGCCAAAATTTTTGTGCTCAGTTCGCTTAATGAAGGGCTTTCGAACGTGCTGATCGAGTCTGCATTTTACGGCTGCGCACGGCTTAGCAGCGATACGGCGGGCGCAAAAGAGCTCATAAAGGACGGCTTTAGCGGCATTTTGTTTAAACGCGGCGATGCGAATGAACTTGCGAGCAAGCTTGAAAATTTAATGCGTGATGAGGCGCTGCAAAAGCGGCTGGTGCAAAATGCAAATGAAAATTTAGACGAGTTTTCGCAGGAGCGCATCATTAAGCTCTGGCAGGGCTTGATCGATCGGTTTGCGCGCAAATAGCAGCCGCTTATCGATGCCCTGCGGCGCGCAGGGATTAAATTTAAACTTCGGTGTGCTAAGATAGGCTCTTGCGCCCGAGCGTAGCAGCGCGTTTAAATTTACAAAGCGCATCGCGCGATGAAATTTAATCGCTTAGAACGACGTAAAATGCGCTAAATTTAAAACAGATTGCGCGGCGTATGTTCGCGTAAAAAGGCGTGAGCAAAGTTTAAATTTAGGGCGCGGCAGCGATATTTAAAAGGTAAAGGGATGAAGAAATTAAGCGTTTTTATCTATTCGATGGGAGGCGGCGGCGCCGAGCGCGTCGTAAGCAACCTCTTAGGCGAGCTTACGGCACGCTACGAAGTGTATCTGGTACTGATGAACGAGAGGATTTTTTATGAAATTCCAAGCGGCGTGCAGATCCATTTCATCGAAAAATCAGCCCCTTTTGAAAATGGACTGCTGAAGCTCGCAAAGCTTCCGTTTTTGGCGCTGCGATACAAAAAGCTATGCGAGCGCCTAGGTATCGACATCCACTTCGTTTGGATGAACCGCCCTTGTTACGTGGCGGCGCTGGCGCGAGTTTACGGATTGGGCGGAGCGATGATTTTTAACGAATGCTCGACGCCGTCGGTGCTGTATAAAGAGCCGAGCTTTAAATCCAAAATTTCAAAGCTTTTGCTGCGTAAGCTCTATCCGAAGGCCGATTTTATCTTCCCCAACTCGCTTGGAAATCTGCGCGATCTGGCGGATAATTTCGGAATCGATGAGCGCAAGATGAGCGTGTTATATAACGCGATCGATCTGGATGAGATCGGTCGCAAAGCGCAGGAGCCTATCGCGCAGGAGCGGTCGTTTTTCTTAAGCGTCGGCAGACTCGATGCGGGCAAAAACCACGCACTTTTGATCCGTGCGTATGCGAATTTAAAAAATAACGACAAAGACCTGTTGATCTTAGGCGACGGCGTGCTGCGAGCCGAGCTTGAGGCCCTGATAGAGGAGCTGGACTTAGGCGGTCGCGTGAAGCTTTTGGGCTTTGACGCAAACCCGTATAAATATATGGCCAGATGCTACGCGTTTGTTTTCGTAAGCCTTTTTGAGGGCTTTTCAAACGCGCTCATCGAGGCTCTTGCGTGCGGCAAGCTCGTGATTTCAAGCGATCATCAAAGCGGTGCGCGCGAGCTTATGGGGCAGAGCGAATGGGGCGTGCTGGTGGGCGTGAACGATCTAGAAAGCACTCAAGCGGCGATGCAAAAAGCGCTGGATGATGAAAATTATGTAAAATTTTATGAGAAAAAGGCTAAAATTAGAGCCTCGTTTTTCGATAAAAAACGGATAGCAAGCGAGCTGATCGCAAAAATAGAACAAATCGACGAAGGAAAATAGGCGTGGGTGAAGAAAAAAAGGCTTTTAGCGTCAGAGAGATCAACGAAGGATCGGACGATCAAAAAGGCGCGCAATCAATGGGTGCCGACAAAGCTGCCTTAAGCGAAAATTTCGCTAGTGAGGAAAATTTTGACGCAGAGTATTCCGCAGGCGGCGGAGAGAATTTTAACGGCGAAAATGCCGAGCTTAAGGGTAGCGAGGACACCGCGCCTCAGAGCGATAAAAATTCCGCGCTTGATGCAAAAAATTCTGCGAGCAAAAATTCCGCGCACGCTGGCGTTAAAAATTTAAGCGACGATCAAGCGCGCGCTGTTTCTGTAAAAATGCGAGCACAAAAAAAATCCAAAAAGGCTAAAAAATCAAGCGGACGAAATT
>NZ_CALIMQ010000257.1 GCF_938045535.1 uncultured Campylobacter sp.
TTCAAAACTAAGGAAATTTCTGAAATTTCGCAGCTTAAATTTAGCTCGTTTCAAAGCACGCTTGCAAATTTTATTGCGCATTACTATGTTTGCGAAAAGGGCGTTGCATTCGGGATCTTTGAGCCTGCGAGCGAAACCGAGCGAGATTTTGCAAATCCTGCTACCAAGCAGGATTGTACTTCAGAGCAAACTCCCGCAGGTGAGCGAAATTTAGCACTTGGCATAGATTCTAGCGCCATACAAAATTCCGCCACCGCGCCGAATTTCGTGCAAAAGCAAAATTTAAAGCAGGCGCAAAATATTATCTCTCAAAATTTGACGTTCAATTCTACCGCCAATTCTATCCAAGCGTTTGACGACGGGCAAAATTCCGTTTCAATTCAAAAATTCACATCAGATCAAAATTCCGCTGCCACGAAGACCGCTATAAATTTTGCTGCCCCGCCGGGTTCGGCATACAAACAAAATTCCATCATCGTGCAAAATTTAACCCAAGAGCGGGATTTTGCCGAGGGAGAGAATTACGTTTCGATTCAAAATTCTGCTTCAGCGCAAAATTCCATCTCAATTCAAAATTCAGACGCCGCGGCACAAAGCCCAGTCCCGCCGTCGCTACCCCCGCTTCAAATAGGTAAAATTCCAAACCTCACCCCCGCACAGGAGCAAGCGCGTAAATTTGCCGAAGCCAATGAAACGTCGCTGATCTTCGGCGATACGGGCAGCGGCAAAAGCGAAATTTATATCGCGCTAATCGCGCAGGTGCTCGCTGCGGGTAAGCAGGCGTTGTTTTTGATGCCCGAGATTTCGCTAACGCCGCAGATGACGAAGCGGCTACAGAGCTATTTCGGCGAGCGGCTCGGCGTTTGGCACTCCAAAATTTCGCCCAAGAAAAAGCGCGAAATTTTAGCGAAATTTAATGCAAGCGAGATCCGGCTCATCGCGGGCGCCCGCTCAGCGCTGTTTTTGCCCTTTAGCGATCTGGGGCTCATCGTCGTGGATGAGGAGCACGACGACAGCTACAAATCCGCTGCCGCGCCGCGCCTAAATGCTCGTGACGCCGCGATTTTCGTCGGCAAGAAGCTCGGCATCCGCGTAGTTTTGGGCTCCGCGACGCCCGCGCTTAGCACCTACGCGAAGCAGCCACACTTCCGCCTGCGCGGCACCTATTTTAGCAGCGCCAAGCGCTTCATTTTCGATGAGAGCGAGACGGGGCTGAGCCCTAAAATTTTAACCGAGATCGGGCGCAGCCTCGAAACCGGCAAGCAGGCTGTCGTGTTTTTGCCGACGCGCGCGAACTACAAATATATGGTCTGCGAAAACTGCGGGCAGATCGTGCGCTGCCCGTTTTGCGCCGTCGGGATGAGCTATCACGCGGACGCTGCGGCGCTGAAGTGCCATTACTGCGGCTTTAGCACGTTTTACAAGGCATCTTGCGAAAACTGCGGCGGCGAGGTGATGCAGGCGCGCAAGATCGGCACGGGCGAGCTTGCGGCACAGCTTGCGGCGCGTTTCCCAAGCGCCCGCATCGCAAAATTTGATCGCGATGAGATCACCACGCAGCGCAAGCTTGAGGCGCTACTCAATAACTTCAACGCCCATAAAATCGACATTTTAGTAGGCACGCAGATGCTTAGTAAGGGGCACGATTACCACGGCGTGGATCTTGCGGTGATAATGGGGATCGACGAGCATCTGAGCTATCCCGATTTTAGGGCGCGTGAAAAGACGCTGGCGCTTGCGATGCAGGTGGCTGGCCGCGCGGGCCGCTCGGGGCAGGGCAGGGTCGTCATACAGACGCGCCAGAGCAGCTTTTTTAGGGATTATATCGAAAACTACGATGATTTTTTGCGCGACGAGGCTGAGTTTCGCGAGGGGCTCTATCCGCCCTATATGCGGCTTTTGCGCGTGCTGATCTCGCATAAAAACGAAAAGGCGGCAAGCGAGATAATGAACGTGGCGCTTGATCTTTTGCGCCGCAAACGGGCGGGAGGTAGCGCGTTTGCATCGCATGATAGATTGGATACAGGCTCGAAGCGAGCAAGTTTAGATGCTTTAAATTTAGAAAATTCTGCGCAGCAGGGCAGTAAGCAGATGTCAAATTTTAAATTTCAAGGCTCGGATTTGCGCGAGAGTTATGTAAATTTAAGCTCCCAAAAAAACGCTTCAAATTTAAAAAATGCCGCGCAAATTTCAGCTTGCGACGAGGAAGCGGACAACGTGAATTTAAAGCCTGAAAGAAACGAGATCGCGCAAAATTTTATAAATTTAGCGGCCGAAAATCTTGCCGAAAATTTCGTGCAGTATTTGAAAGAGAAGACGAGCGAGAGCTTTGAGATCATCGGCTACGGCAAGGCGGGTATCGCCTACATCGCGTCGAAATTTCGCTTTGAAATTCTGCTGCGCGCTAGCTCGCACGTGCCGCTGATTAATGCCGCGCGCGCGCTTGAGCATCTACCCGTCGAGATTGATATGGATCCCGTAAACTTCGGCTAGACGGAGCTTTTAAAATTCGAGCGAAATTTTATCCGCCGCGTACGCCTTTTTGCAGCGTTTGTTTGCGGAGCGGGCTAAAAAAGAGAGGCAAAATTTCGGGTAAAATTTAAGGAGACGATTTGAGCGATAATTTAGATGAATTAAGAGAAGCCTTACGCGGAAGATACGCGAAGGCGTCTTGCGGATCGCAGACGGATAGTGACGAGCCCGATGCTTGCAATCTGAATTTAAAATCGGATTTAAAACTAGATGGCTCGGAGTTTGCAGATGATAGTACAGAAACATATACCTACAAGAACGCGAGCCTTTCGAGCAAGGATAATACCATAATCATAGATTATGACAGAGCCCCATTAATCATCACGGATCATCTCTATCGCGATTACGTTAAATATCAATTCCCTGCGATGTGCTGCGTATTTTTAATATTTTTGTTTTTTGCCATCATCGTGGTGGGTCCGCCAGAGCTAGGCGTATTGCGGATGTTTATCCTAGTGCTCTTACCACTCATAGAGGCGGCTAGGCGCGAGGGCGAAGCATATTTCGTGATGACGAACTCCGCCGTCGCGTATTATAAAAAGGGCGAAATTGTGAAATTTTTTGAGCTACAAAAGATCGGTGCGATGGCGGTTAGCTTCGATTGCAGATGGAGTTGGAGGCAGCAAATGCCGTTTGCCCTTAAGATCGTTATCGCCGTTTGGGTTTTACTCGCGCTTAAGTTTGGCGGAGACGACGAAAGCGTGAGTGTTAATATTAGAAATATAGTTTGTATTTTTACTATGGTACTTACCCTGCTTTACGGCTCTAAGATATTTATGCATCTACATAATGGCAGCCTCGGATTTTTCGGCATTCACGATCAGCTCGTGCTATATAAAGAAAACGCCAACGTCGATATAATGAATATTTTGATGGCAAACAAAGATGAATACGTGCAGCTACGAGAGTATTTCTTAGCCGTGCTAAATGTCGATATAGACGAGCTGCGGCGCACGATGTCGGTTTTCGATGAAAAGATAGAATTTAAGAAATTTAAATTCTAAATCGGTGCGTTTGAGAGTTTGTTCGCAGGAGCAAATATAGACTCCGTGAGTTTTGGCTAAGCGTGCAGTTAAGCGAATTTTATTTATATAAATTTTGCCCGCGGAATTTACATGATACGACGATAAATTTTACGCCCCGTCATTCTTATATCAGATTAAAA
>NZ_CALIMQ010000258.1 GCF_938045535.1 uncultured Campylobacter sp.
TACTGCTTTTAGCGGGCGCGCTTTTTGCGAGCGCGGCAGAGCTTAGAACTATCAAGGATATGGACGGAGCTGAGGTCAAAATTCCCGCAAAAGTTGAGCGCATAGCGGCACTCTGGCACTCGAACAATCAAATTTTACTGGCCCTCGGCGGAGCGGATAAGATCGTCGCCACCACCGATAATATCAGCAAAAACGCATGGTTTCTTAAAATTTATCCGCGCCTGGCACAGATCCCAGTACTGCTAAAAAATAACGACGTAAATTTAGAGGAGCTAATGAGCCGTAACCCCGACGTAGTCATCGTCTCAACTGCATTAACGGGCGAAAATTTAGCTAAGCAGGGCTTTACCGTTTTAAAGGCGAGCTTTAGCGATTACGAGCAGATGAGGCGCAGTATCAGGATGTGCGGCGATATGCTAGGCGGCGACGCACCGCAAAGAGCGAAGGATCTGATCTCAAATCTCGATAAAAATATCGCTTTGGTTAGCGGCCGCACCGCAAATTTAAGCCCCGATAAGCGTCCGCGCGTCCTTCACATCGTAGGCGGAAGCGATCTTTTAAAGATCGACGGCAAGGGCACGCTGATCGACTCGTGGATAGAGCTGGCCGGCGGAACGAATGCGATCACCGCCACGAAAGGCCCGATGAAAACCATCACCGCCGAGGAGATCATCGCTAGCAACCCGCAGATCATAATCGTGGGCGGCGATCACAACGAAGATGCGGTAGAGAAGATCAAATCAAGCCCGATCTACAGCGGCACGGATGCGGTCAAAAACGGACGCGTTTACGGCAATCCGCGCGGGGTTTTCAACTGGGATCGATACGGCGCGGATACGGTGCTTCAAATTTTATGGGCGGCGAAAACTATCCAGCCGGAGCTTTTTGCCGACATCGACGTAAAAGCCGAAACGAAGGCGTTTTATAAAAAATTTATGAATTACGAGCTAAGCGATACGGAATTTGGCTATATTTTAAAAGGACTTAACCCGGAGGGTAAATAAGACGCGGTGCCGAAGCAACGGCATCAGCGCCGCACCTAGCAGGCAGCACCCGTGCCGAACGCCTCATCACGTGGCGATACATCGGCACAGAATGTTTCATCGTGCAGCGAGTACATCGGCGCCGAGCAGACTGCCATTATATCGGCGCCGAGGCCTTTTTCAAACAGATAGCGCCAAGCGGGCGGGCGTCATATCGTCAAAACAAGCGCCGCTATCTCGCATTTTGGCGCGTTGAAATACGGATGCCGTCCACATAAAGCGCAGATCCCATCGTTGCTCGGCGCGTCGATACCTAAATGACGGCGTCGCTGCCACATTGTCCCAACCGAAACGGTATCCTTAACGCGCGGCGTGCCGAGCAAGCAGTGCGCCCGAATATGTAGCTAAAGACGGAGTAAAATTTAAACCCACGGCGGGTGAAAAAGGACAAAGCAACGACAAGCAAACAAGGGCAAAACAAAGCTACGGATAGAATTTAAAGCCAAGGGAGCGGTCATGGAAATTTCATTTTTTACGACGCTTGAGCCTGCTCTAGCGGGCGCTTGGATACCCTCATTTGCGATGGTGCTGATACAGTTCGCGTATATGTTTATCTACAAAGAGGTCGGCAAGCGCGCCACCGATACCTCGTGGTACACGCTCGCGGACAAGCGAAATGCGATCATAAGCTCGCTGCTGCAAGTAGCGCTGCTCATTTTATCGGTGTTCGTGCCTCTTAAGACGGACAGCGCGTGGTTTTGGATCGGAGCGGTGATCTATATAGCGGCTTTTGCGGGCTTCATCAAGGCTTTTTACGACTATGCGGCAGCCTCTGCGGACAGAGCCGCACAAGGCGGCATCTACCGCCTATCGCGCAATCCGATGTATTTCTTTTATTTCCTCGGCATGGCGGGCGTTTGCATCGCTTCGGCGTCGCTGTGGCTACTCATAGCGATAGTGCCCTTTGCCGTATACAACCACCTCGTAGTCCTCGGCGAGGAGCGCTACTGCGAGCAAGCCTACGGACAGGAGTATTTAGAGTATAAGCGCAAAACGCCGAGATATTTTTTGTTTTTCTAAGGGGAGCGGCGCACGATTGAGCCCTAAAGCAGGAGCGTAAATTTAGATAGCGCTTTAAAATTTTAACCGGACTTGCGGGTTAATTTTAAAATTTCGCCCGAAATTTTAAGGACTACGAGATATAAGCTTAAATTTAGACTAAATTTAAGCCCGAAATTTCAAATTTGCTGCCGTCTAGGCTAAATTTAAAATGGCACAGCATCTAAAACGCCATTTTAAATTTGCGCCTGCGTGCACCGCAGCATCGTCAAGCGCGCTACTCCACCAACGGCAAAAGCAAACTATGACGGCAGCTACCAAGCGAAGCTCAATTCACGCCCATACCCGCAAGCAGCCTAATTTCCGCTCGCATACGCAGATAGGATACCCGGATCCTCAGGAGCGAACAGATCGTCCAAAACGCCGTCCTCCTCGCCCGAAAGTACGCTCATCGCACTGATACGCGATATCAGCAGGCGATCCTCGGCGATGTCCGCTCGATCCGAGCCGATAGTAAGCGACGTAATCGCCGTGCGCCCGATGATCGCGCGCCCGCCGTCCATCGTGCGAAGCCCCCAGATATCGTGCAGCACCGCAGGCTTGCCGTCCACCCGCCCCACGTAGAGCATTACGTGGCCGGGCATATACAGCAGGGTTTTATACGCCACGCCGTTTTTACCGATAAAGCTAAGCTTTTCATCCGCGCTCATCCCAGCCAGCGAAAAACGCTCGCCGCGGCCCGATTGCGCCTTAGAATTTCGCGGCAGCCACAGCCCGAAATTCGCCAAAAAATCTTTCGTCATAAGCGAGCAATCGCGAAGAAATTTATACCCGCCCCAGCCGTATTTCTGCCCGAGCAGGCTAGCGGCTACGATCTTTGAGTTTTGCTCATCAAGCGGCGCAGGCCAAAGCCTCGCATCCTCCGCGCTAACGAAATATCTCCTGCCGCCAAACTGGGTTAAAATTTCGCCGCCGAATCCGCTCCGTACGCCGAGCGTGCCGCCAAGATCGCGCTCGCCGCTAAAATCATACGGCAGGATCGTGCCGGTGCGCGCTCTAAAAAGCTCCGCGCCGCTTTCGTCATAAATAGCCGCGCCGTCGCGCAGGATCGTTATAAATTTAGAATTTGCGTAAATATCTGCCTGCTGAGGACTGATGCGCTTTATCGCATCGCTTCTTATCCAGCCCCACACGCCGTCGTTGCGCACGAACGCCCACGCGCCGTCTCTGCTGTAATGCGAAAGCAGCAGCGGATAGCCCACGCTCACGGCGGAATTTGCGGCGTAATCAAATGGCTCGCCCTCCCCCGGCTCGCTCGGATCGCCGAAAATCGGCAAGTCGCTTGGGATATTTCGCAGCAGCGCGTTTTTTACCGTTATAGCGGGTGCTGAAATTAGTCCGAACGCCTCTTCATTGGCGTTTATGCGAATACTTTGATAGATCGCATCGTCGTATATCCTGCCTGCGGCGTCAAAGTGGCGCCCCTTGGCGTAATTAAGCCCCCAAAACGTATCGATTTCCGCCTTCACGGGCGCATCGTCAAACCAAATTTTAAAATAGCGGCTCTTAAACGCGCTTCCGCTTATGTTTTGCACCGACGCAGGAGCCGGCAGCCGCTCGCTGTTTTGAGCGTATTCGAGATCCAAAACAGCGGGATTTTCCGGGATAAACTTGCGCGGGCCGACGGTTTCGCCGCAACCTGCAAGAATTAAAGCCGCGAAGATGAGAGATACTAATCGTTTCAAACAAAATGCCTTTTAAAAAATTTTGGCTATAATTTTGCCAAAAAATAGGAAAAAACTTGATAAATTTCATCATCCAAAAGCTAAAAGATCGCAATATTTTCATCACGGGCGGCGCAGGCGTGGGCAAAAGCTACGTAATAAAAGAGCTCATCGAAAACTACCGCGCTCGCGGCAAGCTCGTCATCGTGCTCGGCAGCACCGGCATCAGCGCCGTAGAGATCGGCGGCGTGACCGTGCATAGCTTCTTCCGCTTCGGCATTTGCAAAAACCACGAGGAGCTAAAGGGCTTCGATCGCAAACAAAGCGGCAAACTAAGCGAGCTGCGAAAAATTTTAGCCCTCGCAGACCTCATCGTGATCGATGAAATTTCGATGATCGGCGCCGAGCTTTTCGAGATGATCTATCTTAGAATTTCAAATTCTAAATTTAACGGACGGCTGCTCGTTACGGGCGATTTTTACCAGCTTCCGCCGGTGCGTAAAGAGGGTGAGAGCGCGCCGCGCGCGAGCCTATTTAGTGACTCGGATTACGCCTTCGGCTCGTATGCGTGGAGGCAGTGCGAGTTTTTTTACGTCGAGATGATAGGCTCCAAGCGCACCGCAGATGTGGCGCTATACCGCCTGCTTTGCGAGCTGCGGCTCGGCACCCCAAGCGAGCAGACGGCGGAGCTGATGCGATCTTTGATCATCGATGCCGCGCGAGCTGAGCCGAACGCTACGATAATCTCGGGCCGAAACGCCGAAGTAGATGCGATAAATAACGCCAGATTAGCTAAGCTTAATGCGCCGCAGAGCAGCTTTGAAGGCGTTTATGAAGCGCTACAAAGCGGCGTGAGCGAGCAGAAAATTCAAAAATGGATCGCCTCGCTAAATACGCCGCAAAGTCTGACGCTAAAAGAAGGCGCAAAGGTGCTGTTTACCGCAAATAAAAGCGGCGAGTTTTTTAACGGCGAGCAAGGCGTCGTCGAAAAGATCGAAAAAAGCTCCGGCGACGAGATCGAAAGCGTGGTCGTAAAAAAACCCTCGGGCATACTAAGCCGCGTCGGGCTGCAAACATACGAACTAAGCGAGATCGCCGCAAGCGGCGCGGATGCCGAGCAGATCGTGCTGGCGCGGTATTATCAGTTCCCGCTCAAGCTCGCATACGCCATCACGATCCACAAATCCCAAGGCATGAGCATCCCGCAGCTCATCTGCGACATCGACAGGATCTTTGCCAAAGGGCAGCTCTACGTGGCGCTTTCACGTGCGACGAGCCTTGCGGGGCTTGGCGTGATCTATACGCGCTCAGAGCCCTTGCTGCGGTATTTGCAGCGCAGCGCAAGCGCGGACGAAGCCGTGGTGAAATTTTATCAAGAGAATGAATTTTATAAAATTTCGGATCAAAAAATTTAAGGAAACGTATGCAACTAGACAAAGCGATAGCGCTAAGTAGAGCCAAACAAAAAAAGTGCATTTGCAAGGTAGTGATGATCTATGCCAAGATAGCATTTTTATATCTGTTTCCATTTATAGTGATGTTTTCGATCGATGCGGTATTTAAAACAAACGACGATACGGATTACGAGATGATCGAAGTCTATCTTATCTACGCGGTGCTTTTGATTATTTATGTTGCTTGCATTTACGACGGCATTGCGGACGCCGCTTATGAATATAAACTATTTTACAAAAAAGTTTTGGTGCGCACGGCGATCTCGCAGGCGTATCCGCAGCTTACTTATTCGCCAGGCCGCGGCATAAGCGCGAAGGAATTCAGGCGAGCGGGAATCTTTGCAAACTCCGATTTTATCAGCGAAGATGAGATAAAAGGCGAATGGGATGTGGTAAAATTTAGCCTTAGCGAGGCAATTAGAATCAAAAATAACTACGATCTGGGCATAGACAATACTTATGTGAAGCTAGCTTCGCTTGCGATGAGCTTATATGATGCGTATATGGATTTTAACGGCAGCGTGCTGATATGCGAATTCGGCAAGAGATTTTACGCCAAAACCATCTTGGCGAGCCGCGAGCTAAATACAAAAATTTTAGGCGAGAAGGAGCTAATGGACAACGTCATTTTTAATAGCGAATTTCGCGTGTTTACTGATGACAAGGTCGAAGCTCGCTATCTATTGACGCCTACGTTGATGGAGCGACTAAATGAGCTGAAGCGATACTATTATAAATTTAGCATCAGTGCGGCATTTATGGATAATAAATTTTACCTATTTCTAAACGGCGCGCCGAACCGCTTCGAAACAGAGCTATTTAGCATACCTCCTACTACCGGAACGGTATATGCTCACCAATACGAACTGGCTGAAATTTTAGAATTAGTAAGCGAGCTAGGCCGCATAACCGGCGAGCTAGAAAGCAAAATTTAATCAGCCCGCATAGTTTAAATTTAACGGGCTAAATTTGACCGCTCTATTGCAGTCCCGCTTCAGCTCTTAGCCGTGCCGCGTACATCTCGCGCAGGCGCGGTACGTATTTGCCGACCGCACCGCCTCCGATCGCTCTGCCGTCAGCTTTTACGATCGGCAGCACCATCAGCGTCGCCGCGCTGATAAAGGCCTCATCGGCTTCATAAACCTCGCTCATTCCAAACGCCCGCTGCTGCACGCTAAGCCCCGCCTGCTCGGCAAGGCCCAAGATCACCTTGCGGCGGATGCCCGGCAGTATGTCATTTGAAAGCGGTCGCGTGATCAGAACGTCATCTTTGATGATAAATGCGCTGGAGCTGGAGCACTCAGTAACTAGCCCATCCTCGATCAAAAAGCACTCATAAGCGCCCGCCTTATGAGCTTCGTGCTTTAAGATACACTGCGCTAAAAGCGAGATCGATTTTATATCGCGTCTGTGCCAGCGGATCTCGGGCAGGCTCACGATCTCGATCCCCTCTTTTGCGAGCGGATTATCAAAAATTTGCGTATGATAGACGAAAGCAAAGACGCTGGGCTCTATGCCGCGGACGTAGTCAAAATCGCGCATCGCCGCACCCCTTGTGATCTGAGTGTAAAAAGCGCCTTCGCTCACGCCGCCCTGCGCGATGAGCTCATATAAAATTTCCTCATATTTTTCGCGAGAATATGGAATTTTCAGCTCGATCTGCGCGGCGCTGCGCTCAAAGCGCTCCCAAAAATCCGCTCTGTCGCAAATTTTAGAATTTACCACGGGCGCTACTTCATAGATGCCGTCTCCGAGCACAAAACCGCGATCAAAAGGGCTTATCGCGGCTTCTTTGGCCTTGCAAAACTTGCCGTTAATATAAACTATCTCATCGCCGCTCATTCCGCTGATTTCAAACATAATCGCTCCTTGAAATTTCGCATCATTTTATCTTATAACAATTTAATTTAAGATATAATGCCGCAAAAATCGAAGGAACTCCGATGGATAAATCAAATTTTAAAGATAGGCTTTTAGAAATTATGTTTCATGTCTC
>NZ_CALIMQ010000259.1 GCF_938045535.1 uncultured Campylobacter sp.
GAATTCATCGAAAACCTGCGCGGCAACGACCGCGTGGGCGGCGCGTGGCAGGGGGTGAGCTTTGAGTTTAGCGACGTGAGCTTTTTTCATCAAAATTTGCAGCACGAGCTTATCGGGGCGTTTTTCGTAGCGGAATTTAACAAGCGCATCATCGCGCCCGTTTTCATCTATCCGCGCGAGATGCAAAATAAGCAGCACGTAGGTCTAAAGCCCGTTGCGATGGACAACGTGGAGTTTGCCGCGCGCTACAAGGTGCTTAGCGACGAGCCGCAAAACGCGATGTACGTGCTAACGCCCGCATTTATGGAGCGGTTTTTGGCGGTGGGCGACGCGATGGGAGCGCAGATCTGGGCGAGCATCAGAGAGCGGCGGATCCATATTTTCGTGCACACCGGGCGCGATAATTTCGAGCCTAGCGTCTATGAAAGCGTGCTGCGTCGCGACCCCGCAAGCGAGATAAAGAGCGAAATTTTAAACTTTTTGAGTATCGTTAAAATTTTAAAACTGAATGTGAGGATTTGGGTTTAATAAAATTTGAGCGGTATTTTTGCTAAAAATTTTTAACTCTTAAAAGATAATTCGGCGCGTCTAGGTCTTTATTAAATTTTGATTTCATACGAGGCTATTTTCTAAATATTTATCGCTTAGCTGCTTATCAAATTTTTGCTTTACGTCTAAAACCTGCTCTTTACTCCTAGCTTATATAAAAATTTGCGGCCGAATTTTATCTAAATTTTTTCCCGTTTTTAATAGAAAATAGGTTTTTAGCTCCTTGTATTCGCCGCTCGTTAAAATCGAGGCGTCGATAATGAAATGCTTATCAAAGATAATCAAACTATCGCCGCTTAGCATATCCAGTCCAAGCCCTAGCCCGTTTATTATCCTAAAAATTAGCAATGGAAGCATGCCGAGCCCAAATGCTATCGGCACTATGAATGGGGCTATTGCATAGCCCTTAAAGTAAAAAACCGTAGACATCAAAACGAAGTAGATCATAACGACGCTAATTACAAACTTTTTTGTGATTGTCGGCAATTGGGGTTGGGAAGGCCCAAAGGTTCGTTTTATCCCCACTATATTTGATAATTTTATTTCGAGCAGGACTAAATTCTTCTTCGTAGAAAAATATTCTATGGCGGAATTTTTAAATTTAATATAGCAACTTCCTAGCTCTTTTGGGCGTTCATTTAGCTCTCCTGGATGTGGTGGTCTGTATGGTGCAAAATGTGAAAGAAAGTCCAAAATAAATACAATCGGCAGATATAGCTTTATCATCTCTATCGCGTTGTCTTTGATGATTATCGGATATTTGTCGTAATCCCTAGACTTGGCCTTTTCTAGCGTAGTGCTGATTTTAAATTTATCCAAATTTAGCTCTTTATAAATAGAATTTCAAAGCGTTTTATATGTTCTCAAATAGGATGGCAGCGCGCAGCAAGTGCGGTGGATAAATTACTATCCGCCGCAACAGGCTCGTAAAACCGTGCCTCGTAAAACGTAAAGACCGCGGCGCCTCGCTAACTAGTAAAATTTAGCTCGCCAAAATCGCGCTGCGTCGCAGGTTTATAAAACGCAGTTCGCATAAACGAAGCGCAATGCTCGCAAAAGTAAAATTCGCGGTTTGCAAAATCAAGCCGCGGCATTCAAAAGCGAACTTAAGCTTTTGGAATTCTGATCTTCTGTCCAGGATAGATGAGGTTCGCGTCCTTGATAACCTCGCGGTTGGCGTCGAAAATAATCTTGTATTTGTTCGCGTCGCCGTAAAATTTTTTCGCGATTTTAGATAGGTTATCGCCCTTTACGATGGTGTAGTAGTTTTCGGCGCTATCCTCTCTAATGCCCTCGATCTGCACGTTTTTGATGCCTGCGGTATTGCCCGCGATGAGGGCTGCTTTTTCAAGAGTTTCCTTATCGGCGTTGCCGCTGATTTTGACGGTGTCGCCCTGCACCTCGACCTCTAGCCCTTCTACCGGCGTAGAGCTGAGATTGGTGGCGATCTCGTCTTTTACGTGCTTGGCGTCATCGCCTAGACCTAGTAGTTTCTTGCCTGCTTCGGCTACGAATGAAAGTAAACCCATTGTTTTCTCCTTTGGTTAAAGTGGCAAAATTTTATCTTAAATTTACCAACGATCAGCTTAGATGCATATCCTTACGGCTCCGCCCTAGCCCAATGATGCGACCTATGGCGCTCACTCTATGCTGACGGGGCAGGTTCTCAGACCATCATCGCCGCGCCCATCGATTCATGTTTGCAGCGTATGAATTATCAGCGCTGCGACTACGCTAAATTTTTCGTCAGTAAATTTCTAGCGATCACGGCGCATACGATGCTAAAAACGACGACTGAATATGAGTTGAGATTTAGCCCGCAAAATCCTGCGCTTAGGGCAAAGGCGCAAAGCGGCGCGTTTAAGTTGATCGCTAAAAAGGCAGCCCCTCCGCAAACCCCCGCTGCGCTTAGGCTAATAGGTAGAATTTCGCCGATCGCAAATCCAACGCATAGCCCCAAAACTGCACCCAGCGCGAAACTCGGCGTAAGCGTGCCGCCGTATCCGCCGCAGCGAAAGATCATCAAAATGCAAAATGCCTTATAAAGCAAAATCGCAAGCAAATACGGGCTAAAGGACGCGGAGTCGAAAGCAAACTGCGCTGCGGAGCGCCCATTACCTAAAATTTCAGGCACGTATGCGCCGACCGCCGCGGTAAGTAAAAACGCAAGCGGCAGTGTAAGTGCGATTTTGAGGCTTTTTATGCGCAGCTTTTCGCACAAGCGCACCCCGTCTTGAAAGTATTTCGCCGCGACCCCCGTGACAAGCCCGATTAGCGCCGCTGCGAGTAAATTCTGCGGGGTAGGGGCGAAGTTCGAAACTGCGTAATAAATTTCTTTTGAAGCTCCGAATTCTGCTGTAGCTGTAGCCACCGCGCTTGTGGCAAAGGCGCATAAAATCGCTCGAGTATCGAAGCTTTTAAGCAAAATTTCTAGGCTAAAAAGCGCGCCCGCTAACGGGACGTTATATGCAGCACCTAGTCCCGCTCCCGCGCCACATGCGACAAATAACCGAAGCTCATCTCCGCTGATATTTAGGGCACGGCAAATTTTAGCCGCAAACAAGCCGCCCAGCTCGCGCGGAGCAGCCTCGCTGCCTACCGGTGCGCCCAAGGCGATGGCTGCA
>NZ_CALIMQ010000260.1 GCF_938045535.1 uncultured Campylobacter sp.
CGTCCTCGTCCGCCGCGAGATCGACTTTAAGTCCTTTATTCGCCAAATCGCTATGAGATTTGAGAATATAACGGGCAAGGCTATAGATAAATTCGAGGTAAAATTCTGCCGCTTCGAGCAGGATTTGCACTTTTATGACATCAATCGCTACTCAAACCGCCAGCATACTAAAATGCAATTTGGCGGCGTACTCGGACGGATGCGAGTTTTCGGACTTGATGAGCGCTCGGTAAAGCTTTTGCAACTCGCCCAAATTACCGGAGTCGGCAAAAGCACGGTTTTTGGACTAGGCAAAATAAAGGCAGAGCGGATTTAAATTGCACCGCAGAATTCAAATTTTGCCGCGAGTTACAGAGCGGATAAATTTCGCCTTGGGTTACGGTATCGGCGCGTTTTGCTCGATATTTACTAGCTAAATGCAATGACAAGGAGGCGTCATGTTTGATCTAAACTTAGAGGATATTTTTACCGCAGGCGCCTTTGAATACGCGCTAAAAAGGCTAAAGCCCACGGCTTTGGGGCTTGACGGGCTTAATGCGGAGGATATTTGTTCGGGCGAATTTTACGCTGAGCTAAAGAGCGAAATTTTTAGCCTTTCTTATTCGCCGCAGCCCTTAAAACGAGCCTTTATCCCAAAAGAAGCCAAAAACGAGCTTCGCAAGCTCGCCGTGCCCTCGCTAAAAGATAAATTCGCGCAAAATATCCTCACTCGCGAGCTTTCAGGCTATTTCGATAAAGGCTTTTCAAACCGCTCTTATGCTTATAGAAACGGCAAATCCTACGCTAACGCGATCTTTCGCACTCGTGATTTTTTTAAAATTTACGACTTCGCCGTCAAAACCGACATCAAAGATTTCTTTGAAAATATCGATCACGAAAAATTGCTTAAAATTTTACGCGCGAATATCCGTGACGCTCGTATCATTAGACTCATTGAGCTTTGGATCAAAAACGGAATTTTTGAGCGCTTTGATTACCGCGCTCACGCAAAAGGCGTTCATCAAGGCGATGTCCTAAGCCCGCTGCTTTCGAATATCTATCTAAATCAAATGGATAAATTTTTAGAAAACTCGGGCGTAGAGTTCGTCAGATACGCCGATGATTTCGTTATGTTTTTTGTTTCATATGAAGCCGCCGAGAGAGGGCTCGCGCGCCTGAAAGATTTTTTAAAAACCATAAGCTTATCTCTAAACGAAGCCAAAACCTCCATTCACGGAAAAGATAGCGAATTTGTCTTTTTGGGTGTAAGCTTTAAAGGCGCAAATTTAAGTATCGGCGAGGAAAAATTTAAGCGCATTCTAGCCAAACTCGCAAGCTCTGCCAAAAAGCAAGTGATAAGCCAAAGCTTAGAAAATTTAAACGCCTATGTGTATCATCTAAAAGCCATTTCTCTTAAGCTTTTCTCGCCTTCGAAAAAAGATAGATTTTGCTTGCATTTTGGCGAGGTCGTAACGAGCCTAATACGTAGATTTCTAAAAACTGCAGACAAGCGGACGCTAGCAGAAGCCTTAATCAACCTAAACTTCCCCTACGAGCTAGGCAAAACGGCTAGAAAGGCTAAAATTCTAACCTACTTTAAAAACGCCAAGCGTCCCGCCGTCAAATCCGTCCAAAACGCCCTTGAGGCTAAAAAGCGCGAATATCTAAAAACCTTCTCGCAAAGCTCGATTATCCACATCACGACGCCGTTTTATTTTTTAGCTTTGTCTCAAGGCAAATTCGTCCTAAAAGACAAAGGCGTTATCAAGCATAAATTCCCTATAAATCAAATTTCGCAAATCATCATTAATGCGCAAATTTCACTCAGTTCCGCCGTCATCAAAGAGTGCGCCAAAAAGAAAATTTCCATAAATTTCATCGACGAAAAGACCAGTCTCAGCTACGCCACGCTCATTAGTGCAAATTCCGCCATCTCTAAAACCGCCGCCTCGCAAATTTCGCTGCTAAAAACCAAAAGACCGCTTCGTATCGCTCAGCAGTTCATCATCGGCAAGCTAAAAAATCAGATCAACTATCTAAAATATCTAGGCAAATACCATAAAAATCTAGGCGACGAAATTAAAGCGATGCAAGAAATTTTAAAGCTCCGCGTCCCTGGCGCCGCAAGCGTAAGCGAGCTTATGGGCTTTGAAGGAAGCGCCGCAAACTCCTACTGGCAGGCTATCGCAAAGGCGATCGACTACGAGTTTGGCTTTAGTGCGCGAGTGACGCAGGGCGCTACCGACGTCGTAAATTCCGCCCTAAACTACGGCTACGCGATCCTTTACTCAAAAATTTTAAAATCCATTGCCGCCGCAGGTCTGTCGCCGCATGTATCTTATCTGCACGCGCTTGATGAGCAAAAGCCCACTCTCGCCTTTGATCTCATAGAGGAATTTCGAGCCTTCATCGTCGATCGCGCCGTAATCTCGATGGTTAATAAAAACGAGCCCTTTGAGATAAAAGACGGGCTCCTATCTGTCGCAACCAGGCAAAATATCGCCAAAAACGTAAATGAAAAGCTCTTTGCTTGCACGCAGTACAGAGGCGAACAGCTAAAAGCGCAGGATATCATAGATAGGCAGGCCTACGCCCTAAAACGCGCCGTAACCCAAAACGAAAAATATAAGCCTTTCATCGGGAGATTTCAATGAATTTAATCATCTGCTACGATGTTTGTAAAACTAAGCGCCGCAACAAACTCGCCGCCTTGTTAGAAAGCTACGGGTTGCGGGCGAACTACTCGGTATTTGAGCTAGACGTCTCCGAGCGGATTTATGCCGAGCTAAAACAGCGCATTGCGCGCATAATCGAGCCCAAAACCGACAAAGTCCTATTCTACCGCATCTGCAAAACTTGTATGGCTAAAAGCGAGAGCCTAGGCGAAGGCGATATATTCCACTCCCCTGATACCTACGTCTAAGCTCCATTCCTGCGGATTTGATTTTCGGACTTTTCTTAAATTTAAAACCCCGAATTTAGCGCACTTTTATATTCTATTAAGCTTCAAAATGTCCGCAAAGCTCAAATTGCGCTCGCGCCAAAAACCCTTTCTCGGACTTCCGCTATTTAGCCTATTTTAAAAGTCCCATTTTTAGGGCTTTTTACGTTCGCGGAATTTAGTAGAAATTCGAAAAAGCTCTAAAATTTCATTTTTGTGTTTAGATTTTCGGACTTTTGTGCTTGCCCCAATG
>NZ_CALIMQ010000261.1 GCF_938045535.1 uncultured Campylobacter sp.
TTTGGCTGTTGTCTGGCAGGGTAAATTTTTGTCGCATAATATTCGCATTGAATTCGATGTGCAAATCCCGCAATAAATTTTACTACGGCGAGGAGGTTTTGTTGCGTTTGATAGCTTTATTTAACCACCTTTATCCTGTGCGCTATCTAAAATTCGCTCTTAAATTTTAATCTCGGCTTTATATTTATAATCGCAAAGATTGTTTTTGCGTGCTGCTGCGCATAAATTTATCCCTCGATGCTAAGCAGATCGCCGAAAATTTCTTTGCAATACTGAATGAAGCGCTTGGGAATTTTAACGCCGCGAATATCCACGGTGATGACGCTGTATTGGATCTCAAAAACAATAAGCTCGCTAGTGATTTTCGCCGCCTTGCAGCCGTTATAACATACGTCGCCATTGCACTCTGCGTATAAGCCGTTGTGCGGCGCGTCTGCGTCCTCGTACCGCTCGAGCTTGATCGGTCTTTGGAAAAGCAGATAGTTCTTATAGTCGTACTTGTCGTCCGCAAGACCTATCATATAATAATTATCGGCGCTGTTTTTGGAAGCGGTCGCAATACTTGCTTTAAAATTTAGTCTAAACATAAATTCTGCTTTGGCAAAAGCGGCAAATTTTACCGCTTAAAATTTACACGAGCTGTGCACCTGCACCTTTTACGACCTCGCCGATAATGTAGCCGTCAGTGTTTGCTAGCACAAAGTCCGCATTTTCTTTCGGTGCTACGACGATCATGCCAACGCCCATATTAAACGTCCTCATCATCTCGGCAGGCTCTACTTTTTGTGCGATGATTTTAAAGATTTCGGGCGTGCGGATCGCGGCGTGATCGATCTTTGCACCCAGCCCCTGTGGAAATACGCGCGGTAGATTTTCCACGATGCCGCCGCCCGTGATGTGCGCTAGAGCGTGGATCTTGTCTTTTAAATTTAAAAAGTCGCCGACGTAAATCCTAGTCGGCTCCAAAAGTACGTCGATAAGCGCACGACCACCTACCTTGTCGTCAAATTTTAGCCCTAGCTCGGCGACCACTTTGCGCGCGAGCGAGAAGCCGTTTGAGTGCAGGCCGCTGCTAGGAAGCGCGATGAGTAGGTCGCTCTCACGGACGAATTTTGAGCGGTCGATCTCATCTTCCTCGGCGATGCCCACGGCAAAGCCTGCGAGGTCGAAGTCACCCTTCTCATACATCGAGGGCATCTCCGCCGTCTCGCCGCCGATCAGCGCGCAGCGGGCGAGCCTGCAGCCCTCGGCGATGCTTTTTACGACCTCTTTGGCATCGCTGATCTCGAGCTTCGCCGTCGCGTAATAGTCAAGGAAAAATAGCGGCTCGGCAAAGTTGCAGATGAGGTCGTTTACGCACATCGCGACGAGGTCCTGGCCGACGCCGTCAAATTTACGCGCATCGATCGCGAGTCGCAGTTTTGTGCCCACGCCGTCGGTGGCGCCTAGGATCGCGGGCTTTTTGTAGCCGGCAGGTAGCCTCACCGCGCCGCTAAACGAGCCGATACCGCCCAAAACGTGCGGAGTTTGCGTCGCTTTGACGAACGGTTTTATTGCATTTACGAAGTCATTTCCCGCGTCTATATCGACGCCGGCGTCTTTGTAGCTTATCATTTTTGCCCTTTGTTGAAATTTGGTTAATTTTAGCCAAAAATTGCTAAAATCGGAGTAAAAAATCGGAGGCAAAATGCCGCAATTTAAACACGCCGTCGTCATCACGGGCAGCATCGGTAGCGGCAAGAGCGCGGTTTGCGAGCTGCTTCGTGATCGTGGATTTGAGATTATCGACGCCGATAAGATTTCGCACCTAGTTTTGGATCGCTGCGCCGCGCAGGTGGCTGAAATTTTCGGCGCACAATACATCGTGCAAAAAAACGCGCAGGCTGCAAATTTGAACCCGCAAGCGGAATTTAACGCTAGATCGGACGAGGAAATTTCGTCCGACTCCTGCGTTTCGGTGGACCGCAAAAAGCTAGGCGAGCTGGTGTTTAAAAACCCTGCGGAGCTTGCAAAGCTCGAAGCGTTGCTACATCCAAAAATAACGGCTGAAATTTTATCGCAGGCGCAGGCTTTGGAGGCAAAAGGAAAGCTTTTTTTTGTCGATATTCCGCTATTTTTCGAGGGTAAAAGATATGAGTTTTTTGATAAAGTGGCGGTCGTTTATGCGCCAAAAGATACATTGATTGTGCGCGTGATGAAGCGAAACGGGCTGGATCGCGCCGCTGCAAAGCACCGCGTGGAACTGCAAACGGACATAGAGCAAAAGCGCACTATGGCAGACTTTGTGATAGATAACGGAGGCGATCTTGCCGCGCTTGAGGCCGCCGTGGAGAGATTTTTAAAAGAGTTAAAAGATAAAATTTAGCCCTTTGCGCAAGAGCTCGTAAAATTTCTACGCGAATTAAGATGAATTTTAAAATAAAGGATAAAACAATGGGGATCGGTAGCCGCGTCCAAAAGGGCGCTAAATTTCAAAATTTCAAAAGTATGCCGTTTAAAGAGCGGTTGAAATTTACGGCGCAAGCGGTTTTACTCTCCGCGCTGTTTGCGACGAGCGCTACGGCAGAGATCGACGATCTAAGGAAGGGCTGCGCCGCGGGGAGCGAGATGGATTGTAAAAAACTAAGCCGCGTGATAAATGAGCTGCAGCGCAACTGCGACGCTGGCGGCGAGGAAAACTCGCTGGATTGTGCAAATTTAGGCTATGCATACGACTCAAATAGAAGCTTCAGGCAGGCCGCACGCTATTACGACAGGGCTTGCAAGCTCGGCGAGCAGAAGGGCTGCGTCTATTTAGGGATGCTCTACAACGACGGGCAGGGGGTGGCGCAGGATCGCAAGAGGGCGAATGAGCTTTTCGGCGATGCTTGCAAGAAAAACAGTAGCGAGGGGTGCGCGAGCCTTGCATACAACTATAAAAAGGGACTCGGCGTCTATCCCGACACGAAAAAAGCGATCGAGCTTTTGATTAAGGCTTGCAAGATAGGGCAGGTAGAGGCGTGCCATAACCTAGGGCTTAGCTACGCTCTAGGCGAAGGCGTGAAAAAAGATGCGGACAGGGCTAGGATATTTTTTACGAGGGCTTGCGAGCAAGGACACGCGGATTCGTGCGTAAATTTGGGCGTTACGTATTTTAAGGGCGACGGCGGGCAAAAGGATCACGCGCTTGCTGCGAAGTATTTTAGCGAAGCGTGCGAAAAAAGCGACGAGCCACTAGCCTGCTCAAATTTAGCGTATCAATACGAAAAGGGCTGGGGCGTAGCGAAAAATAAAAAGAAGGCGCGCGAGCTTTACCAAAAAGCCTGCAAGCTCGGTAAATTTGATGCTTGCGAGCATTTAAAAACTATGAGGTAGGCTCTAACATCCATTGTGAAAGGCGCGTAACAAAATGGGCTCACGAAAGAAGATACGTTAGTAAATTGAGTCATATTAAAGCCTATAAATAAGTGATGCACCTAAATTTAGATAGAAGTAAAATTTTAATAAAGCGTTAGTGAGCGTTAGTAATTTTAAAAATTTGCGAGGTAGATAATGAAAATTTCAAAATATAATGCGAGCGGAAATGATTTCGTAATATTTACGGATTCAGTTAAGGCGGATAGGTCCAAGCTAGACGCTATGAAGCTGATCAAGGAAGGGCCGCCGTAGGGCGAGGAGCATC
>NZ_CALIMQ010000262.1 GCF_938045535.1 uncultured Campylobacter sp.
GTTTTCATTAACCCGGTCTTTTAGGTTTATACGAAATTTTAAAATTTCGTTTTGTGAAATTTGCCTGCACACCTTGCCGCTATAGGCAAAATTTCAGCTAAAGCTTGCGTCCGTTCTTACCCGCGATGATAAATCTTAGCGCGCTTAGCTTGATAAATCCGTCGCCGTCTTTTTGATTAAAAACTTTATCCTCTTCAAACGTCACGAAATCGGTATTAAACAAACTATCGCTCTTGCTTTCCCTGCCCAGCACGGTAACGTTGCCCTTATAAAGCTCTAGCTTAACCTTGCCGTTTACGTGCTCTTGGGATTTGTTTATCAGCTCTTGAAGCAGCAAGCGCTCCGGGCTGAACCAAAAGCCGTTGTAGATGAGCTCGGCGTAGCGCGGCATCAGATCGTCTTTTAGATGCGCCGCACCGCGATCTAGCGTGATGCTCTCGATCGCGCGGTGAGCCTTTAGCATGATCGTGCCGCCCGGAGTTTCGTAGCAGCCGCGGCTCTTCATGCCGACGTAGCGATTTTCAACAAGATCGAGTCTGCCGATGCCGTTTTTAGCGCCAAGCTCGTTAAGTGCTGCCAGCATCTCGTGCGGCTTAAGCGCCTTGCCGTTTAGCTTTACGGGATCACCATGCTTGTATTCGATCTCGATGATCTCGCTCTTATCTGGCGCATTTTTAGGGCTTACGGTCCATCGCCACATATCCTCCTCAGGCGCATGGGCGGGATCTTCCAGCACCAAGCCCTCGTAGGAGATGTGAAGGATATTCGCATCCATCGAATACGGCGACTTGCCAGGCTTTGAGGCGATGTCGATGCCGTTTTTCTTAGCGTAAGCAAGCAGCTTCTCGCGAGAGTTCAGATCCCACAGCCTCCACGGCGCAATTACCTTAATATCGGGATTTAGCGCGTATGCGCCAAGCTCGAAGCGGACTTGATCGTTACCCTTGCCGGTTGCGCCGTGGCTTACGGCGTCCGCGCCGGTTTTTTTAGCAATTTCAACTAGCTTTTTAGCGATCAACGGGCGCGCGATCGATGTGCCTAAAAGATACTCGCCCTCATAAACTGCGTTTGCGCGAAACATCGGAAATACGTAATCGCGCACAAATTCCTCGCGCAGATCCTCTACGAAGATATTTTCCTTTTTGATGCCCAGTTTCACAGCTTTGTTTTTGATAGGCTCCAAATCCTCGTTCTGACCGATATCTGCAGTAAACGTCACCACGTCGCAGCCGTAAGTATCGCCGATCCACTTTAAAATAATACTAGTATCTAGTCCTCCGGAATACGCCAAAACGACCTTTTTTACATCTTTTGCCATCTCAAATCCTTTACGTAAAATTTGGCGAAATTCTACCAATAAATAGTTTAATAGTTGCTTTTAAGGCAAATATCGCTAAACTCACGCCTATGAGAATCGATAAATTTTTAAACGCAGTCAATATCACCAAGCGGCGCGCCATCAGCGAAGATATGTGCAAAAGCGGCGTCGTAACCGTAAACGGCATCGTAGTAAAGCCCGCCAAAGAGCTTAAAATCGGCGACATAATCACGATAAGCTTTTTAGATAGAAAACAAAGCTTTAAAGTCCTAGCCTTTCCTAACGCGAAAAATACGCCCAAAAGCGAGCAGGCAAAGTATGTCCAAGAGCTTTGAACTCATCTGCGGCGAGGATGAAATTTCACGCCTCGTGCAGGCTCTGCCAAAAAGCGGCATAATCTTGCTCATCGGCGATCTTGCCAGCGGCAAAACGACGCTTGCGCGTGCGATCGTGCGGGCGCATGGGTTAGACGAGCACGTGAACTCGCCTACATTTTCGATCATGCAAAACTACGGCGAAATTTATCATTACGACATCTATAACGGCGGCTGCGAGGGGATTTTAAAAAACGGACTATTTGAAAATTTATTTGAAGAGGGGCTTCATCTGATCGAATGGGCGGATGAAAATTTGATAAATTTACTTAAAAAATATGAGCTTGATTTTTGCGTAGTGAGGATCACGCCGCACGCGCAAGGGCGAAAATACGAGGTAAGCTATGCATAAACTGGAAGTCAGGGGTCTAAAAAAAACCATAAAAGGCACGCCGATCATTAAGGGCATCTCGCTAGAGCTTTACAACGGCGAGATCGTGGGGCTGCTAGGGCCCAACGGAGCGGGCAAAACCACGACGTTTTATATGATCTGCGGGCTGATAAGCGCTAGCGGCGGCGATATCTTGCTTAATGAGAGCAGCATCGCAAAAGTTCCACTTCATAAGCGCGCCAAGCTCGGCATCGGCTACCTGCCACAAGAAAGCAGCATCTTTAAGGAGCTTAGCGTTGAAGAAAATTTAATGCTCGCTGCAGAGATTACCTATAAAAATAAAGCCGAAGCCTCACGAAAGGTCGATGAGATGCTAAATCTGCTCAACATCGAGCCGATCAGATTGCGCAAAGGTGTGAGCCTAAGCGGCGGCGAGCGCAGGCGCTGCGAGATTGCGAGAAGCCTGATGATAACGCCGAAATTTCTACTTTTGGACGAGCCGTTTGCAGGCGTCGATCCAATCGCTGTTAACGATATCCAAAGCATCGTGCGCGATTTAAGCGATCTTGGCATAGGCGTGCTCATCACCGATCACAATGTCCGCGAAACGCTTGCGATCTGCGACCGCGCCTACGTCATCAAAGACGGCGAGCTGTTCGCAGGTGGCACCGCAAAAGAGATAGCCAGCGATCCGAATGTGCGCAAATTCTACCTCGGCGAGGATTTTAGCATCTAAGTCAGCCAGAGCGCTTTAGATTTTCACTTCCCGCTTCGGCGCGCGCATTAAATTTCTACGATTTAAATTTTACGATTTAAAATCCAAGCAAACGGCTGCGATTAGTCGTACGCGCGACACTTGATTTAAAATTTTGCATATTAAAATTTAAAGCCACTGCCACGACCGTACGATAGAGCGATTTTATTTTGTGCTTTAAATCTTAAAAGCCAATTTTATTGTCCGCGCCCGATTCTAAAGCTGGGGTTTAAATTTTACGCTTTAAATTTTTAAAGTAGTTATGGCG
>NZ_CALIMQ010000263.1 GCF_938045535.1 uncultured Campylobacter sp.
GGATTAGATTCGCTACGGCATTGTTATTTAGCAAAATTTCATGGATCGCGATACGTCCACCGCCAAGCTTCGGCAAAAGCGATTGCGAAATGACCGCGGTAAGTGATACGGAGAGCATATTTCGCACTTGGAGCTGCTCGCCGCCATCAAAGCTATCAATAATACGGTTGATCGTCTGCATCGCGGAGTTGGTGTGTAGCGTACCAAATACCAAGTGACCGGTCTCTGCAGCGGTAATGGCAATCGAGATAGTCTCTCTATCGCGCATCTCACCAACTAGGATAATGTCCGGGTCCTCACGCAAGGCAAATTTTAACGCATTAGCGTAGGAATGGGTATCGGTGCCGATATTTCTGTGAGAGAAAAGCGCTTTTTTATTGGTATGGACGAACTCGACCGGATCTTCAACGGTGATGATGTGCTTGCGCTCTTTTTCGTTGATCTCGTTTAGCATCGCGGCAAGAGTAGTTGATTTACCGCTACCCGTAGGTCCGGTAACCAAAATCATGCCTTTTTCGTGCTTAACTACCTCTTTAAAAATCGTAGGGGCTTTTAAATCGTCCAGGCTAGGAATATCGATAGGAATAATACGAAATGCGGCAGCCAAATCGCCGTTCATAGTGTAGTAGTAATTACCACGGAAGCGTCCGATATTAGGAAGCTCGATCGCAAAGTCAAGCTCTTTATTTTCCTCGAGCGCACTTTTTTGCGCATCGGTAATGAGCGCGTAGCAGATATACTCGATATCCGTGCCCTTAAGCGGATCCATGGCAAGTGGGCGCAATGTTCCGTCGATACGTATTTGAGGCGCCGAGCGCGAAACTAAGTGAAGGTCGCTCGCTTTGTTAAAAACGACGGTTTTTAGTAGGGTTTCGATATCTACTAAATTTCTTTGAACTTCTTCCATAAAATTCCTTTCAATCTATGATTTTCGGTACTACGAAGTAACCGCCTTCGGACTGCGGAGCATGCTTTAAGACGCTTTCTGCGACGTCGCTTTTGCGTGGGATATCTTTGCGAAACGGAGTACCGCCTTTCAGCGTAGTGATAGCCGCCTCGCCACTTTGTAAATCCAGCTCATTTAGAATTTCTACAAAATCTACAATATTATTTAATTGCCCTTTAAATTCTTCTCGCTTAGCATCTGGAATTTTAAGAGCAGATAACCTTTCCAGCTTGCTTAGCAAGGCGTCGTCTATTATCATAACTTTCCTTTTTCTGATAAATGCGACATTATATCATAAAAATTCTTTATCTTAGGCGGTATTTAAAATTTTTTATGCTACAATTACGCCGATTTTCTCAAATAAAGGACTGAATTTTGGCTTTAAAAGACGACATCGAAGGCGTGAAAAAAGAGATCGGCACAGAAGAGCAGTTTCTAGAAAGCGTCATAAAAAGTGAAATTTTCGTAAAAAAATACAAAAAGCCGCTGATATTTTTGGCTGCGGTTTTGATCGTAGCATTTATCGGATATTACGCAAATGAATTTCTAAGCGATCGCCGCATAGCAAGTGCTAATGCGATCTATGACGAGCTGCTTAACAAGCGCGACGACGCTAAGCTAGCCGAGCTTAAGCAAAAAGATATAAATCTATACGCTCTTTATATTTTGCAAAACGGCTCTGCAGACGAGCGAGCGGCGCTAGAAAATACCCAAGGCATCGATGTTATGCTAAAAGAGATAATAAATCTACAAAACGGCAAACAAGGCGGAGTGCTACTCGCCGATTACGATTCTTTGCTCAAAGGCTACGACCTACTAAAAGAGGGCAAAATCGAGCAAGCTCACGCAGAGCTAGATAAAATTCCACTCAACTCGCCAGTTCGTCAAATCGCACTTGCTTTGAAACACTATGGAGGCAATAAATAATGAAAAAAACGCTGATATTTACGCTTTTACTATCGTTTTTATTTTTGGGCTGCTCGACGAAGCGCCAGTATTTCGAACCTAGCGACGAAAACATCACAGGCGATATGAAATTTAACGGCTCACTGCCATCAGAAATCGTAGCGATTAGTAAAGATGGTGCTACGCTAAAAGACGGCGAAGTCATCTCTAAAAACGGATTGGTGAAAAATTTCAAAGTCTTAAAAAGTGAGAAATTTTTAGGCGAATATGACGGAAATTTCGTCGTAACCGACATCAATGGCACGCTTAAAGTAGTTGGTAGCACAGGTGCCGTAAAATTTGAAAAAGCCCTCGGCAGACAAGCGCTAAGTGCAAATATACGCGGCGATGATTTGGCTTTAGTGATGAGCGATGATTCGATTATGCTTATCAAGCTAAGCTCGGGCGCAGTGGTACTCGATCATAAAGTAGGCGATGCATTCGCAATCGATTCGCGCGTGGCGTCACCGCTATTTATCAACCAACTTATCGCTTATCCTGCGTTAGACGGACTAGTCAGCATCGCAGAAGACGTAGGCGGGCGCTCGGCACGCGATTTCGTCGTGAGCAACCAGCCGTTTTTTAACAACATTATCGCCTTAGAAAACAAGGGCGATAACCTTTATGCCGTAACTGCCACTAGGCTAATGCTGGTAAGTCCTACGGGCAATAAAAACCATAACGTAGACATCAAAGACGTGATTTTTAGCGGCGATAGAATTTATCTTTTCTTAAAAGACGGCAGAGTCGAGCTACTCGATCGCGGGCTAAATTTGATCAAATCGCGTAAATTTACCTTCGCGCAGTTTAGCGGCGCACTACTTAGCGGCGGCTATCTGTATATCATCGAGCGCAACGGCTACGTCATCCGCACCGACGAAAATTTAGAGGGACAAGCGATCTACGAGCTAAATGGCGAGTTCGATGATAAGTCCTTTATCGCAGGCAGCTCGTTTTACTACGGCGATAAAATTTTAAATTTTGATGCTAGATAAAATTTCAAAACTTTGCGTTCGCGAAGGGCTCTTGCTTCAGAAATTCCAAACGCTAGATATCGCTAGCTTCACGCGCTCGCGCTCATACGGCGCGTATTTCGGCGTGGATCTAAAAAGCTACAACGTCCTTTTATTTATGCGCGACGCAAAATCTCGCTTTGTAATGCGCGACGCGGAATTTCTGCTATCGCTCGCAAGCGACATTAGCACAAACCTAGGCAAGGTCGTGAAAAAGCGCGTGCTGTTTTACAACTCACAGATGTGCTCTAAAAGCGCGAAATTTTTAAAAGAAAACGGATTTAGCCTCTATGCTTTTGTGTGACGTAGGAAATTCCAGAGTTAAATTTTATAAAGGCGGCGTAACGCAAAGCATGCCCATAGCGGAGTTTATGCGGTACGAGCCGAAAGAGCAAATTTTTTTCATTAGCGTAAACGATAGCGTGAAAAAAAAGCTGAAAAACCCTCTGTTTGTCGATCTGGCGCCGCACTTTGAGCTAAAAACAGCCTACCGCGGGCTCGGGATCGACCGCATAGCGGCGTGCTCCGCGGTAGCGACGGGCATCGTCGTCGATGCGGGCAGCGCGATCACCGTGGATTTGATGTTTAAAAGCTCACACCTAGGCGGATTCATAATGCCCGGTATCGGCACGCTTTTAAAATCTTTCGCGAGCATCGCGCCGGTGCTGGACGTGACGCTTTCAACCAATATTGATCTGGATCCGCTACCACAAAAGACCGTAAGTGCCGTAAACTACGGGATTTTAAAGCCTATCGTGCTTACTATCGAAAACATCGCGGGCAATAATAAAATTTACTTCACGGGCGGCGACGGAGCCTATCTGATGCGGTATTTCCGCAACTCGATCTATGAAAAGGATTTGATCTTCAAATCGATGGCAAGCTTAATCGCAAAAAAGGGGCTAGCATGATAACCATAGCGCTTCCCAAAGGCCGCATAGCCGACGATACGCTTAAAATTTTTAAAACCATCTTCGGGATTGATTTCGCCTTTGAGGATCGCAAACTCATAATGCAAGAGGGCGATTTTAAATTCCTCTACGTCCGCAACCAAGATATCCCTACTTACGTTATGGGAGGTGCGGCGGATATCGGCGTAGTGGGGCTTGACGTGCTTGAGGAACATCGCCCCGACGTGCTTACGCTACTCGATCTTAAAATCGGAAAATGCCGCGTCTGCGTGGGCGTACATGCAGGCACTCAGCTAAACTACGGCGCTCCGAGCCTAAAAATCGCTACGAAAATGCCTAACATCACTCGCGAATACTTCGCCTCAAAAGCGGTCGCCGTAAATATCATCAAACTCTACGGCTCGATCGAGCTCGCCCCGCTCATAGGGCTTGCCGATGCTATCGTCGATGTCGTCGAGACCGGCGCTACGATGAAACAAAACGGCCTACAGCCCGCAGAAACCGTAATGCAAAGCTCGGCGCACCTCATCGCCAACAAAAACAGCTTCGTGCTAAAACGCGATGAAATTTTAAATTTAAGAGATAAACTAGCCCGCACGATCGCGTAACGCTTGCTTGCCCTGCCACACGGTATTTGGGACCAGAGCGGCGTATTTTGCGTGAGCGATCATCGCCGTTTTGGCACGCTGTCGTTTAAAAAACCTCTGCTGCGTATAGAATTTTATAGCGGCAACCACGCTTCTTAAATTTAAACCAGCTTGCAAATTTGATTTATCAAGAAACGGAAGCGCTGTCGAGCCGCGCAGCCTAAAATTTTAAAATTTATCGCTACGAAATTCTAAAACTCTGTGGCATAGAATTTCAAAATTCCACTTCACAATTTTATGCCGTAAAATTTAAAATTCTCGCGAACTCTAAATTTGAGCTCAAATTTCCGTGGCTTGGAAACAACAGAATTTCTGAATTTCAACTCGCTAAATTTCGCCGCTCAAAATCGTGCAAAATTTAATCGGCGCTACTCTTTAAGCATAGGAAGCAGCTTGCGCAAAAATTAAGATGCTAGCCGTCCGCATCGCAGCGACGTAGAACTCCACAAGCCCCGCGTGCAAGACGATCCCTGGCTGCAGCGACATTTGAAAAACTGCTTCATAAGGCTTACAAAGCCCGCACAAGCAGCATTATCACCTATATTTTCGGGCAGGACAAACACGCTTAGCGCGAGCAATATATACAGCGCGAAAAATTTCAAATACAGCCGTTTAACAATTTTGATAAATTTTGGATTTAAGACAGGTTGCGTCCCGACGCCCGGCTCGAGCCCAGTCCGCGCTAGCTTGATTTTTTCGGGCACCGTTTGCTTGGGTCAGCTTTGTTTCGGATTTTTTCTGCACGTCTTAAGTCCGTTTTTGCGTACTTTACTAAATTTGCTCAGCGAAATTTTACTGCGATAAAATTTTACGTAGTAAAACTATGCCTAAAATTTCAAATCCGCTAAAGTTTAAAATTTTAAAGCTGCGCAGAGATTCGCCAAAGTAAGGCTTTGTTCGCAAAAATTTAGCTCGAAATTTAAAACGCTCATGCCGTTTATCATGCAACAGGTAGGCTGGCGCGGCAACATAATTCATGCTCTACCGAGGCACGGCGAGCTATTATTACGGCAACTCAAACGGCGCGCTATAAGCCTTGCCGACGCAATAAAGCAAAAGCGGTCTATTTTTTGTAAATTGAGAGCACAATAAAATTCCGCCACAATAAACGCAATAAATTTAGATATTGCGGACGATCTACATAGTTTTGGTTCTTACATGTAGCACAGCAAATTTTGCACGCGGCAAGCTTTGGGCCAAAAATATTGTCGTCTCTTATCGCAACAGCGCCAAAGCCTAGGCTCTATGCGCGCTCAGATACCTCTTACGTGCGGCGCAACAAGCAAGAATAAATTTTAACCGACCTAGCGTGGCGATAGAGCCGCTACCCCGCCTACGCCGCGATGATTTCGCGCACCTTTTCGGTAAAATTATCGCTCACGATGTATTCGGTCGGATAAACTAGCACCTCGCTGCCGTTGCGGATTCGCAGAATCAGCCGCTTGGTGTTTTTCAGCGCCGTGTCGCAAAATGCGAGATGGTAAATTTTATAAATTTTCTCGCGACTTAGCTCGCCTAAGCTTAGCTCAAACTCGAAATCCTGCGCGTTTTTTCGCTGTGCCTCGCGCTCTTTGCGCGCCTTAAGGGCGGGATCCTCCGCAGTAAACCCGCCCCTTCGCTCAGCAAAATTTCCTCCGCCAAAGCTGCCACCTCGTTCGCCACCAAAGTTTCTGCTGGAGCCGGAATTGCCGCCGTTAAAGCCTCCGCGCTCCCTACCGCCAAAGCCTCGCACCTTGCTAGGCGCGTAGCCGTCGATGTTTTGCGCGGCATCTAGGGTTAAAATTTCATCTAGATAGATTTGATATTTGCCGCCGTAAGGGCTAGTGTTTTTGCTAAGCCGCGCCCAAAACGCCATCGGGCGCTCCAACTCCGCGTCCGTTAGCGCAGTGACCGCATCACAAATATCACCGAACGCGCTCATCTCGAAGCTGCCCGCAAGATCAAGCACCGTAAGATTTGCCATCTGCTTACCCGATTTGGTCGTGCGGGTGTGGACGTTTTCGATCTTGCCGACGCACAAAATTTTAACGCTCGCGTCCTCGTCGTCCACCAGTTCGTCGAATTCGTTCGATTTGGTATGTGCAATCGCTCCAAGCTGCGCGACGTAGGCTTTGAGTGGATTTTCGCTCAAAAATACTCCCGCGCGCGGACGAAAGCTCGCATCTCGAGCGTTTTGCAGGCTCATCATCGAAAGAAACGACAGCTGATACGCCGCGCCGCCGACTGCGCTTTTTGAAATTTTGATCATAAAGGCGTACGGGCGCTCCCGCTCCTGCGGGCTTAAGTTTTCGATCGTCTTTAGCGCGTTATCGAACACCGCAAGCTCGAAGCTCCCGTGCAGATCAAGCACGTTTAAAATCCCCATTTTTTTGCCCGTTTTTGTCATGCGCGTGGACAGATCCTCGATCCGCCCCACGCTAAGCACCTCGGCGCTATCGCCCTTGATCTCGCTAAACGCCGAGGATAGCGTGTAGTCGATACCTTCCATCTCCTCTTTGTAATCATCCAGCGGATGCCCCGAGAGATACACGCCCACGGTCTGCTGCTCAAATTTTAAAATTTCGCCCTGCGGAAATTCCTTATCGGTATCGACGAAGCTTACGCTCATGCCGCTCGTCATATCCTCATCCTCGCCAAAAAGCGAGCTCTCGGCATCCTTTTTAATCTCGGTGATTTTTTTCATCACGTCTAGGATATTTTCCATATTTTGAATCATCGCTAATCGGCTCTTGCCCAGACAATCCATCGCGCCTGCGTAGATCAGCGACTCGATGACCTTTTTATTGACGCGGAAATTGTCCACTCGCGAAGCAAAATCGTCGATGCTTTGAAATTTAGCCTCGCTCTGAAGCTCTAAGATATTCTCGATCGCGGCACCGCCCACCCCCTTGATCGCGCCGAGGCCGTAGATGATCGAGGTGCCCGATTTGGAGTTTTCGTCGTCCACGACGCTAAAGCCCCTTAAGCTTTGATTGATCGACGGCGGCAAAAGCCCGATACCCAGGCGGCTAGCCTCGTCGATATACTTTGAAATTTTATCGGTATTGCCCTCCTCCGAAGTAAGCAGCGCCGCCATAAATTCCGCCGGATAGTAGGTCTTAAGATAGGCTGTTTGAAAGGTGATCATCGAATACGCCGCGGCGTGGGATTTGTTAAAGCCGTAGGAGGCAAATTTCATAATCAGATCAAATAGCTCATCCGCCTTAGCTACGTCAAAGCCCAGCTCTTTGGCGCCGCTTAGATACTGCTCGCGCATGTGAGCGAGCTTCTTCTCATCCTTTTTACCCATCGCGCGGCGCACCAGATCGGCATCGCCCAAGCTAAAACCGCCCACCTTCTGCACGATCTGCATGACCTGCTCTTGATAGACGATGATGCCATATGTTGGCTCCAAAATTTCTTTTATCTCTGGGAAGATATAGCTTGCTTTTAGCTCTCCGTGTTTGATCCTGATAAAATCGGGGATTAGATCCATCGGTCCCGGGCGGTATAGCGAGATCATCGCGATAATATCCTCGAAGCGGTCCGGGCGCAGGTTCATCGCCAGATCCTGCATGCCCGCGCCCTCGATTTGGAAAATCCCCAGCGTGTTGCCGCTTTGAATCGTTTTGTAAGTGTGTGGATCGTTAAAGTCTATCTCCTCCCAAACTATGTCGCGATTATAGCGGCGCTTGACGAGCTTGATGGCATTATCGATCACATCGAGGTTTTTTAGACCTAAAAAGTCAAATTTTATCAGATCGACGTCCTCGAGATAGTTTTTGGTGTATTGCGTTACTAGGCGCGCATCCTCGCCCTTATCCTGCTTAAATAGCGGCGCTTTGTTCCACAGTGGCTCGTTTGAGATCACCACTCCCGCGGCATGCATACCTGCGTTGCGATTTAGCCCTTCAAGGCCCAGCGCAAACTCCCAAACCTGCTGCGCGATCGGATCTGCGTCGATAAATTCTTTCAGCTTCGGCTCGGCGTCGTAAGCCTGCTTGAGCGTGATGCCGAGCTTGTCGGGGATCAGCTTCGCCATCTTATCGGCCTGCGAAAGCGGCATATCGCAGACGCGAGCCACGTCGCGGATGACGCCGCGCGCGAGCAGCTTACCGAAGGTCGCAACCTGCGCGACGTTAAATTTGCCGTACTGATCGATGACGTAGTCGATCACCTCGCCTCTTCGCGCCTGGCAAAAATCCACGTCGATATCGGGCATCGAGATACGCGACGGATTTAAAAATCGCTCGAAAAGCAGATTATACGGGATCGGATCGAGGTCGGTAATGCGAAGTGCATACGCGCAGATGCTGCCCGCCGCAGAGCCGCGACCGGGACCAACCGGGATGTCGTGATCCTTCGCCCAGTTGATGAAATCCTGCACGATGACCATATAGCCCGAAAAATGCATGTTTTTGATAATGGCAAGCTCCTTTTCCAGGCGCTCGCGATAAATTTCGTGTTTCTGTGGATTGATAAATTTAAGGCGCTCTTTAAGCCCCTCGCGGCACAGATGATCGAATAAAAAATCGTCGTTTGCAAAGTTATAGCGTTCGTCCGGCTGCGGCAGCGAAAGCCCGAGCCTATCGGCGTATTCGATCGTAAATTTAAAATTCGGCGGCGTCGGCGCATAGTCCTTCTCGTCGAAGGCAAATTTAAGATTGCACTTTTGCACGATCTCGGCGGTATTTTCGATCACTTCGGGGATGTCGGCAAAAAGCCGCCTCATCTCCTCGTCGCTTTTTACGTAAAATTCTGAAACGACGTGTTTTAGGCGGTCGCCGTCGTTGATCGTCTTGCCCATCGAGATGCACTGATAGACGTCGTGGGCCTTGGCACGGTCCTTGCGCGCATAGTGAGCGTCGTTGGTAGCGATGATCTTGACGCCGATTTCGCGCGAGAGGCGAATGAGGTCTTTATCGACGTTTAACTGCTCGCCGATGCCGTGTCGCATGATCTCGAGGTAAAAATCCTCGCCGAAAATTTCCTTATACTCAAGCGCCGCTTTTTTCGCCGCTTCGTAGCCGCCCGCGCCGCGCTTTAAATTTCGCTCGCTTCTATTTAGATGAAATTCCACCTCGCCCGCTAGGCATGCCGAGGAGCAGATGAGCCCCTCGCTGTGCTCTTTTAAAATTTTTTTGTTGATCCTCGGATAGTAGTAGAAGCCGTCCAAAAACGCGCGCGAGCTAAGATACATTAAATTTTTATAGCCCGTCTCGTTTTTGGCAAGCAGTATCAAGTGGTAGCGCTGGCGGTCGCTTTTATCGCCGATGTCATCGTGGTTGTGCAGGTAGGTCTCGATGCCGATGATCGGCTTGATGCCGTGCTTTTTCATCGTCTGATAAAAGTCTATCGCGCCGAACATATTGCCGTGATCGGTGATGGCTGCGGCTTTGACGCCTTGTTTTTTTAGGGTTTTGGCTAGCTCTTTGATACGGTTGGCTCCGTCTAGCAGCGAAT
>NZ_CALIMQ010000264.1 GCF_938045535.1 uncultured Campylobacter sp.
CGAACTTGGAGGCGAGCGAGGTGCCGTCGCTGCTTAGATGGTGCTTCCATCCGTCGCAGCCTGCGAGCAGTAGCGCGAACACGGCGGCAGCAACTTTTAAATTTAAAAATTTTATCATCTAAAACTCGCCTTCGGGCGCGCTAAATCGGCCTTTAAATTTGCGTTTGAAATTTTAAAATTTGCGGCGCGATCTGGACGGAAATTTATATCGCGATCCGCGCTGAGGCGTATGTCGCGATCCGCGTCGTAATACGCGCCCGTAGCGTTTTGGTTTTTAAAATTTAGACTTTTAAAATTTTTACCCACTCCGCTTGGCTTTGCATCGGCGCTTGATCTTTCAAGGCAAACGGCTTCGGCGGGACGTGCGTAGCAAAGAGCCGCTCCCGTTCGCGCGAGCTTTGTGCGAACCCAAAAAGAGCGTGCGCAGGCGGTGAAATTTTTAAATTTTAACGTAGCTTTATTTTTCATCATTAAAAGCTAAATTTTACGCACCGGAATTCTGCGCGCCAGAATTTTCGGCATCGAAATTTTCGCCGCCCGAATTTTGCGAGGCGGGATTTTGCTCGCTCGCAGCTTCGGCGCTAGAGCTTTGCGAAGCGCTTTTGTTTGGATTGCGATCTGAAATTTTATCCTGTGAGCCGAGATTATGCTTCATCGTGCTTTGATCTAAAAGTTCTATTCGATCGAGCTTGCCGTGTCTTAGGCGCACCACTTTGTCGGCAAATTTGCCGAGCTCTTCGTTGTGCGTGACCAAAAGCAGCGTCTTGCCCTCGCTGCGAAGCGTCTGAAAGAGCTGCAAAACCACGCGCTCGTTGGCCTCGTCGAGGTTGCCCGTAGGTTCATCCGCGATGATGATGTCGGGATCATTGATGAGTGCACGCGCGATGCAGACACGCTGCTGCTCGCCACCGCTAAGCTCGCTAGGGCGGTGCGTGATGCGGTGTCCGAGCCCTACTTTCTCAAGTGCTGCCTTGGCGCTGTCCTCGTCCACGCAGCTGTGGTAGTATTGATTTAACATAACGTTTTCGACGGCCGTTAGATAGGGGATTAGGTGAAACTGCTGAAACACGAGACCGATCTTTTTGCGGCGAAATTCTAAAATTTGCTCGTCGTTTAGCGCGCTCGCGTCGGCTCCGCCCAGGATATATCTGCCCGCGGTGGGGGTGTCCATCAGGCTTAGGATATTTACGAGCGTGCTCTTGCCGCTGCCGCTTGGGCCCATTATGCTGACCCACTCGCCGCTTAAAACGTCGAAGCTGATATTATCGAGAGCCTTAACCTCGCCGAAGTATTTGCAGATACCTTCAAATTTTAAAATTTCCATGTCATTCCCTTAATAGATTCGCTAAATTCGGATTCAGCGCCTTTTTGATCGGATAGTAGCTTGCCGCGAGCGCAAAGATCAAGCTCAGCGCGACCGCCGCAAAGAGGCTAATCAGCCTAAAATCCACGCTGCTTGAAAATATCAGATGCCCCAGTAAGATCGCGAGCAAATATCCCACGAATACTCCCGCTAGCGAGCCTGCGACGCAGACGGTTAAAATTTCGCTCAGGATCAGGTGGAGCAAATTTTGCTTGCTCGCGCCGATTGCGCGGATGAGCGCAAACTCTTTGATGCGCGAAAGCAGGATCGAGCTAAGGCTCGTGTTGATGCAGACCGAGGTGATCAGAAGGATCGTAATGCCGATAAGAAGCATCAAAAGCTTGATTTTGTTTAAGATGATGCCCTGGGTCTTGGATACTTTGCCGATCGGCGCGAAGCTCATCTGCGCGTCGCTAAGGCTTTTTGAAATTTCGCTTAGCTGCTTAAAATCGCCGCTTACGATCGCTTCGGCGTAGTTTACCTGCGCAGGCTGATTTAAAATTTTTTGCGCCAGCGGCAGCGATATTAGCAGCATGCCGTCCTCTTTCTGCCCGTCATAGACGATGCCTTTTATCTTTACCTTGCTCGTTTCGTTTGAGCCGATCGGCGTGATCTCGATACTATCGCCAAGCTTCGCGCCCAAAAGTTTGGCGAGATCCTGCCCGATGAGCGCGTTTTTATCGTCGAAATCCACGCCGATAAACGAACCCTCTTTGAGATCTAAAAACGGCATAGTATCGCGCAGAGAGGAGAAATTTACGCCCATGATGATGCCTGAGTTGACGCCTAAATTTGCGCTGCCGAAAAGGTATTTATTCGCGCTTTTTAGTGCGGGGATTTTAGCGAACTTTGCATCGAGCGCCGCTTCGTCCATATGGGAATTTTCTAAATTTGCGGGGCTTATGATTAAATTTGCGCCGTAGCTGTTTAGCTCGCTGGCGACCTTTTTATCGATGTCGGCGTAGATATTTACGAACGCCGCACAAACTGCGCTGCCTAGCATGATCGCGACAAAAATCACGAAGCTGCGAATGCCGCTGTTGATGATACTTTTAAAGATCGCGCTTCTGAAAAACGCTCCGTTATTTCCTGCCATAAAGCACCTCCGCAGGCAGTAGCTTGATCACTCCGCGTAGCGGTAGAATCGAGCCGATAATGCAAATAAGAAGTCCAAAGACTATGCTAAGCGGAAAGACCATCAACGACACGCCGATGAATGAGCCGAAAATTTGATACGCGATCGCCCAGCTAAGCACGTAGCCCACGACTGCGCCCACGAGTGAGCTTGCTACGCAGATGACAAAAATTTCGGCGGCGAACTGGATATAGATCATAAAATTGCTCGCTCCCAGCGCCTTAAGCAAGCCGATCTCCTTTTTACGTTTGTAAATTTCGCTGCTTAGCAGGCTCGTGATGCAGATGCTTGAAATCAGCAGCGACAGAATGCTTACGACGCCCATTAAATTTTGAATTTTTTTCGTGATGCCGCTTTGAGCTTCGCTGACACTAAGCACCGCCTTGGCGCTTGCGTTTGGATACTCCTCGGTGATCTGATATGCGATGGAGCTAACGTATGCTGAGCAATACCAGGTGTCGTATTCTGTGGCGTCTAGATTATCGAGACTCCTTCTTGCCTTTACGGACAGATCGTCTTCGGGGATCGTCATGGCGCTAACTTCTGCCTTAGCGATGAGGCCCTCTTTGTGCGTTAGCTTTTGCACCAGCGATAAATTTGCGATCAGCTTTTTGGCTTCATCCTCCGCGCCGTGCAAAATTCCTACGACCTTAACCTCATAATCTCCAAGCTTAACCGTATCGCCGATCTTTAGCCCTAGCGCGTCGCCTGCAAGCACCTCGTCATCAGCGCCGTCTTTTACCCACTGCCCCTCTACGCTCCAAAACGGATAGAGCGAGCGCACGCCCGATCTGAAATCAGGCTCGTCGCTAACGCCCACGTCCTTTTCAAAGTAGGTCCCCACGACGTCGTAATCTCCCGCGCGGGTAGTTAAAAAGGGCGCAAAGGCGGTGATATTGTTGCGCCAAAAAATTTCTTTGATCTTATGCAGTTCACTCTCTTTTAAAAAATCATCGTTTTTAAGCGGCGAGTATTCGCGCCCACCGATCTCGATACTTAGGCTTTGCGAACGCGGCAGCACGACGATATTTGAGCCGTAGCTGCGTAGCTCCTTAGCGACCTCATCGCCGATTTTTAGCGTGATATTTAGCATACAAGCGATCAGCGAGACCGATAAAAATATGGTCAAAAACGCTAGAATTTTGCTATCCCTGGAGTTTAAAATGGAGGATTTGATGATGCGTAAAAACATTATTTAAGCTCCTTTAGCGTGCCGTTTTCATCTACATAGCGCTCGGGATGCGCGGTAAAGGCGTTTGCATTCGCTTCGCTTTCGAAAAAGTAGGTGCGTCCGTAGTAAAGATAGCTAAATTTAGAGGTGTTTAAAATTTCTTTTCTACTGACCGGATCGATCACCTTTTTATCCACGATCTCCGAGAAATAGGACGCGCTGTCCTCGATCGTCTTAAGCGCGATGACGATATTTTGCCCCTCTAGCTTATAATCCAGCGGAATCGGATTGCAGCCGCCAAGCTTGCCGACGCTCGGCAAAAAGATACGCACGTTGCAAGCGATGCAGATGAGCTCGTCGCCTTTTTTGATATAGCCCATATCGCCGCAGATCGAGCACGCGTCAAAAACCGCGACCGGAGCAAATTTGTCCGTGAAGCGGTTTAGTAGAAAAAACCTGACCTTATGCCCGTCGTCGGTGACGTAGGCAAAGCGGTGCAGCTTGCCATCTTTTACGATGTTTGCATCGATTATGAATTCCGCGCCTTGCGGCTCGATAATCTTAGGCTCATCGATCGTAGGCGGTTTTGAGGCGACCAAGATATAATAAAGCCCCAAAAAGCTGATTAAAACCCCAAGCGATAAAATCAGGCTAAAATCTCTAAAAATGGCGAATCTGCCCGCCTTAACCTCTCTAAATTTTATAATGTCCGCTTCGCGAGGCAGACGCCTTGGCGCACGAAATGCCGTAAGTAGCGCAATTAGCGCGGCTATAAGGCAAAGAGCTAGCGTCAGATAGGAGTTGTTGTAGTGGATGATTTTAGCGATGACACTTAGAAACTCGGACGAGCCGATCGCGTTTGAAAGCCCTTCAAAACCCTTCGCAGCTAGCGCTTTGGGCGCGTCTGCCTGGCGCAGATCAAGACCCAAAAAGCCGATTTTGGCGATGAAGGCAAATGCCCACGCAAGAGCGAATGACGCCAGCTTTGCACCTCTGCTCGCGCGCACTAGAGCTGAGCGATAAATAAAATAGAATAAAATGAGAGCCAGTGCACCTAAAACCGCCATGAAGAGGTTGGTTAGGCTAAAGCTATCCAGCAGCTCGCCGGAGAAAATTTTAAAATTCATCCCTATGAAGCGGTATTCAAATCCATACGCGCAACCAAGAGCAAAAATAACTATAGCGGTAAGATAGAATCGCTTAAGCCTAAACGCAAACAGTAGCGCGAGCAGCGTTAAAAGTGCGAGCGCGTCAAATATAATCTTGCCTGTATCGGCGTTTGCCGAGCGCGCAAATGCGCTAAAGCACAGCGCCCCGAATGCAGCTCCCAAAAGCGCGGGCAAAAACGATGCGCCAATAAAGCGCCTGCCGCCCAGATACGCGCTTAAAAATGCAAGCGGAAACAGAGCCAAGCTAACGTGATAAAAAAATATCGTCATCAAAAATCCTCATCGAGCCTAATGCGCGTAAATCGCCTATAATTGCTTAAATTTTAAAATTTTAAAACCTACGCCATTTTGTAAATTTTAAAATTTCAAATCCGCTTGCAAAAAATTTGCAGCGTCAAGAGCCGCCCGCAAAGAGAAATTTCGCCTCGCTATTGCTTTGGTTTTGTCTCACCCTCGCGACGTGCTAAATTTTAAAATTTTGCCGCAGCTAAAAAGATTCGTAAGCTTAAACGCATTAAAGCAAAAACGATGCGCTTTGACTGCGGCGTAATGGCAAATTTAAACGGGCTAAAGTAACCGCCTTAAATTTAAAGCGTGCGGCTAAACCCAATACCGCTAGAGCTCCGCCAAAACGGACTCGGCGGAGCCTGCTACGATTTACTCTTTAGGAGCGCCTGTGTATTGGAAGGTGTATTTAACCGAGAACGGTTCCCACCATTTGCCTACGCCGGTCGCTTTGTCTGCGTGGCGGCCAAATCCGTTGGCGCTTGGATTTTCGATGTTGTAGGTTAACTCGTAGTTGCCTACGCCGTTTACCATCTTGATATTGGCGCCGTAGTGAGGGCCGTCGCTAGCTACCATCGGCATGAAATTTCCCTTTTGAATCTTGCCGGTATCTAGGTTTTTAAGCACGTAAGCGATCTTTAGGTAAGGGATCCACTCGCCCTCGCCAAATCCGTTTGCATTGCCTTTGATAGCGTGGATATCCGCCTCAAGGTGGATGTCCGCCTTGCTAGGAGCTAGATCAATGCCTTTAGGCTCCATATCGATAGGCTGAAGATAAACGGCAGCGATCTCCATTCCATTTTGCTCAATCGGCTCGCCGATTGGATGCTCACCCGCCATTGCTATAACAGAGGCTAGGCTTAGCGCCAACATACCTGAAAAAATCTTTTTCATCTTTTCTCTCCTTATTAAGATTTGTTTTTTTGCTTATTTTTTAAGATTAAAATTCCTACGATTAGAAGCACGATCATCACCGCTTGCGGCACGAGGCTTTGGACGTAAGGATAAAATCCGATCCACGTAATCGTAGGAAGCCCGTCTATCACCGTAGGCACGAATACCTTGCCCTCGACTAGCTCCATCACGCCCTTGCCCACAAATACGACGGACATATAAAAGATAATGACTGACGTAGCGATGAAAAACGGCTTGATAGCGATTTTAAGCGAGAATTTTTTGATGACGATATAAACTATGATAAGAGCCGCTAGACCCGCTACAAAGCCTGCTGCTACCATGCTAGTAGCTGCTGGACTTTTAGCATCGAAAAGTAGTGCCAGATAAAATAGCACCGTCTCTGCGCCCTCGCGATAAACCGCTAAAAATACCGTCCACCAAAGCATCTTGCTATCGCCAGAGCTTAGGCTGTTTGAAATTTGACCTTGGATATAGGCGCTCCACTTTTTGGAGCTTGCATTTGAAAGAAGCCAAAAGCCCACATAAAATAGCAGAACTACGGCAATTAACATCACCGCGCCCTCCATCACTTCACGCGTTTGTCCTGCATTTTCGCTACCGAAGATATAATTCAACCCGTAAGCCGTAGCGATACTTAGCACAACCGCGACGCCAAGAGCGCTGTAAACGATATTTAGGTGCTTTGAGTTGCCGGATTTTATAAGTAGAGCGATGACCGCGGCTACGATGATGAGCGCTTCAAATCCTTCGCGCAAGATGATGATAAACGCGTATAAAAATAGATCCCAATTGCTTGATTTCTTCGTTAGCTCTAGGCTTTGGGTAAGCTGATCAAATAGCTTGTTTTGCGCCGCTACGATCTGCTCTTTGGAAGCACCCGCGCGCATAAGAGCCGAAATTTTATTAAAGCTTGCTTCGGTGTCTAGCTTAAGCTGTGTGTCTTTGGCACCGACGATATTCTCCATGCCGCTCTCTTCGTATTCATCAAAGTAGATATTACCGCTCTCGTCGATCGCATCATCAACCTTGCCGCTCTCGTAAAGCTGCAAAACCTTAGCCATCTTATCCTTGATATTTTGCACAATCGGCGTAAAATCCTTGCCTTCATCTTCGCTAGTATCGCTTTGTGCTAACGCAGTCTGCGGCGCTATGGAGTAGCTTTCTTGCGGCAAATCATTTACGGCTTTTAATGCTAGATTATCTAAAGTGTTTATCGCTTCGTCAAATTTTGATTTATCCGTATCCGCATCCTCGCGCAAGAGATTTCCGATAATTTGCTGGATTGATTGATCGGTCTGAGACGAGACATATTTTCGCACCGCCTCCTCTAGACGTTCGTTGCGGTAGATATCAAATTTCGCGCGATTTAGCGCAGCTTTTAGCGCAGCAGAGTCTTTCTTATCAAACGCAGCTTTAGCGTTATCCAGCTCAGTTTTAAATTCCGTATAGACGCTCATCCAAGGCGAGGTTGTACCGGACGCTGTAGAATTTACGCCTGAGGCTGGCGTGAGTGCTCCATGCTCAGAGATACCTAGAACCCAGCTACAATGGCCTTATCAGACTG
>NZ_CALIMQ010000265.1 GCF_938045535.1 uncultured Campylobacter sp.
GGCTTGGAATTAGAGCTGAAATTTCATAGCCTCACTCATTAAATTTAACGCGGCTTAATCTAAGCTTTGCTAAATTTCGCCTAAAATCCATGGAAAGGAAAACGATGAAAAATTTAGCTCGTATTTTTTTAATTGCGTTCATTTTGACGAGCTTCTCTAGCGTTTTTGCTGCGCAGCAAAACCATAAATCTAAAATTTCATCTCAAAATTTGCGAGCCAAAGATCATCCGAGTAAAAATACCTCGGCAAAATTCTCTGCCGAGCCGCATGCTAAAAAATCTGCAAATGCTAAAAGCCTTTCAAAATCCAAGCTCACAAAAAATACGCGTGCGTCTAGGAATTTCGCTAAAAATTCCACGCAAAAAAGTGCGAAAAATTTTACTAAAAATCCCGGGCAAAATTCCGCATCGCATTCTGCGAGAAATAAAGCATCTATGAGCCCAGCTAATCAATCAGGCAGTCAGAATGGAGCTAGCAAGAGCCTAGTCGCGACGCTGATGCGTTTGCCAAAGACCCGTATCTATGAGGACGAGGCGCCAAGCGCTCGCGATACGGAGCAAACTTACAGAGGCGCAGATATGCGGAGAAGCGCAAGCGCGCAAACTCACGGAGGCGTGGATGAGCAAACTGGCAAAATCGTAGATGCACAAGCTCGCAAATTAACGACGGCTCGAATTGCACAGCCGCAAACTCTCCGCGTCTATAGTGCAACTCGTTCTGGCGCTATGGGGCATACAGCTGCATCTCATTCGAGCGCCACGAAATATACGGCTCGTCAAAATGCCCGCGCGCCCTATCTTCCCACATCTGCTCGCTCTAGCCGTGCGATAGGGCGCTCTGGCGGTAGCGCGCTTGGTAAAATACCGTCGCCAAAGCGGGGTAATGCGCTAGGGCAAGGTGCTGCGATGCGTTATGATGAGCGTTGGGCGAAGCCCGCTCCACAGCCTTACGAGCCTGCGCCTGAGACCGAGAAAAAGCGCGGGCTGATATTTTCGTCGCAGTGGGGCCCCGCCGCGCCGAAAAGCAAGTGGCAGCAGCACGAAGCCCCGACGGATGACGCTTCGTCGCGCAATGAGTCGGTGATGGATATGCTGCAGGACAAGATGAGCAGGGTCAAGGTGAATATGGAGCTAGTGCGCTAGCCTAGGCGGCACGCCGGCGCAATTTATATGCGTAGGCGGTTTAAATTTTTGTTGTCTCTATAAGATCGCGATACTGGTGCGGTGTGCAAACACGAACGGCTGACGTTTTTTCGGCTTTGCCGCCGTGCGAAACAATGCCCTAATGCTGCAATTAAAGATAGAATGTTCATATTTCATCCACTTGCTTTGAAATTTCACGGCTGCATGCCGTGCTGCTAGGATAAACCATACTGCACTCGTTTTGCGCGAGTGAGCGCTGCGACGATACTGTGGGTAAAATTTCGCGGAAATTTCAAAAGCTTAATTTTGTAATTTTATGTCGCAGGACTTCGCTTGCCTGCCAAGTTCGCGAAATTTTGCTTGGCTGCGTGGTTTGATAAATTTTACTTGCCATCAAATTTTGTAGAGTTTCGCCTGCTACCGGAATTTTTAGAATTTTATTAGATGGCGGAATTTTATAGAACTCTATTTGCTAAAATTTCACGGCGAAATGAAATTTTCCGCAAGTGCGAAAGCAAAATTTAGTGGGTAAAATCCTGCAGGCAAAATTATGCGGCGGCTGGCAAACGCGAATTATTAAATTTTAACCCCATTTTGAATAAAATAGCGCAAAAAATTCTAAAGGCTTAAATTTGAAAAATCGCTATCCGACCCGTCAAATCTCCGTCGGCTCCGTCAAAATCGGCGGCGGTGCGCCCATCTCCGTGCAGTCGATGAGCTTTTCTAAAACGAAGGACGTGGAGGGCACGCTAGAGCAGATTAACCGCCTGTATTTCGCCGGCTGCGACATCGTGCGCTGCGCCGTGCTTGATAAGCAGGACGCGGACGCGCTCGCACGCATCAAAAAAAGCTCGCCGCTTCCCATCGTAGCGGATATCCATTTTAATTTTCGCTTGGCGCTGCAGGTTGCGGAGTTTGTCGATGCTATCCGCATCAATCCGGGCAATATCGGCGGCAAGGAGCGTATCAAAGAGGTCGTGCGCGCGTGCAAAGCTCGCAGCCTGCCTATCCGCATCGGCGTAAATTTGGGCTCTTTGGAGGAGCAGTTTGAGCAGAAATACGGCCGCAGCGTGGAGGCGATGGTGCAAAGCGCGCTGTATAACGCCGCGCTGCTTGAAGATGAGGACTTTAGCGACATCGCGATCTCGCTTAAGACCTCCGACGCGCCGAGCACGGTGGCTGCGTATCGCGCGCTGCGCCCGCTATGCGAGTATCCTTTTCATCTGGGCGTGACTGAGGCGGGGACGAAATTTCACGCGAGCATCAAAAGCGCGATCGCGCTGGGAGCGCTTCTGATGGAGGGGATCGGCGATACGATGCGCGTGAGCATCACGGGCGAGCTTGAGGAGGAGATCCGCGTCGCGCGCGCGATCCTGCAGGACGCAGGCGTGCAAAAAAGCGGCGTCAATATCATCTCGTGCCCTACCTGCGGGCGTTTACAAAGCGACCTGCTAAGCGCGATCAAAATCGTCGAAGAAAAAACCGCGCACATAAAAACGCCGCTAAATATCAGCGTCATGGGCTGCGTCGTAAATGCGATCGGCGAGGCGAAGGGCGCGGACGTGGCGATCGCGTTCGGCAACGGGCGCGGCATCGTGATGCGCCACGGCGAAGTGGTCGCCAAACTCGAGGAGAGCAAGCTCGTGGAGCGGTTTTTGCAAGAGGTCGAGGACGAGGTGCGGGCTCGCGAAGGAGCGTGAGAGCTATGGGGCGCCTAGCGGCTTAAATGTCGCTATGATTCGTGGCTTGGGTAGCTTGGCTCTGAATTTTGGCGCGCTTGGGCTAGTTGTAGTTTGCTCGGCGTTTTAAGGCACTCTCGGGCTCATCGGTGTGGCTCGTTTTAGCGTGAGATTTTGAAATTTGCGCTTTGAGGCGGCGCCTTGAAATTTTAAAATTTCATCCTTAG
>NZ_CALIMQ010000266.1 GCF_938045535.1 uncultured Campylobacter sp.
AAAATTCTGTCGAGCGGCGCCGCACCTCGTGCTGCGAGTGCAAAACGTTTAGCAAATATCGCGATAAATTTAAACTTATTATGGCGAAACTTACAAGAAAAAACGCGACGCCTTCAAAGCGCATACAAAGCTACGTGGCGGTATTCGCGGCAAGCGGTGCAAACTATGCCGCTAAATTTAGAGCAAAATTTTAAATAAGGCTAAATTTAAAGAATTTAGCCGTTCATTATCGATAGCAGCTCGGTGTTGTCTTTGGTTTTTAGCATCTTGGCGTATAAAAATTTTAGCGCCTCGACGTCGTCCATCGTCGAGATCGCCGAGCGCAGCGCCCAGATCTTTTGCAGATTTTCGCTGCCTTGCAAAAGCTCCTCTTTGCGCGTGCCGGACTTGGTGATATTGATCGCGGGGTAAATTCTACGATCCGAGATGTTGCGATCGAGGATGATCTCGCTGTTGCCCGTGCCTTTGAACTCCTCGAAGATCACGTCGTCCATGCGCGAGCCGGTCTCGATGAGCGCGGTAGCGACGATGGTGAGCGAGCCGCCGTTTTCGATGTTTCGCGCCGCACCGAAGAAGCGCTTCGGCTTGTGCAGGGCGTTTGCGTCCACGCCGCCGCTTAGGACTTTGCCGCTGCTAGGCGTGACGGTGTTGTAGGCGCGCGCAAGGCGAGTGATGCTATCGAGCAGGATGACGACGTCCTTGCCGTTTTCGACGGCGCGTTTTGCCTTTTCGATGACGAGCTCGGCGACGCGGACGTGATTGAATGCAGGCTGATCGAAGGTTGAGCTAAACACCTCGCCGCGCACGCTGCGCTCCATGTCGGTGACCTCCTCCGGGCGCTCGTCGACTAGCAGTACCAAAAGCTCGACCTCTGGGTGGTTGCGCGTAATGCCGTTGGCAAGCTCTTTCATAAGCTCCGTTTTACCGCTACGCGGAGGCGCCGTGATGAGCCCGCGCTGTCCCTTGCCGATCGGGGTGAAAAGATCGAGCACACGACCGGTAAGGCGCATAGGATCGTATTCGAGCTTGAGCTTTTCGGTCGGAAAAAGCGGCGTGAGATTGTCAAATAACGGGCGCTCTCTGGCTTCTTGGATCGATTTATAATTGATCGCCTCGATCTTTAAAAGCGCGTAGTATTTCTCCTGATCCTTCGGCTCGCGCACCTGGCCCGTGACGATGTCGCCGACGCGAAGAGCGAATTTGCGGATCTGGCTGAGGCTCACGTAGGCATCGTTAGCGCTATCGCTTAAATTTGAATCTATGCCGCGCAAAAAGCCGTAACCCTCGGCGGTAACCTCCAAAATCCCCGTAAAAAGTATGAAGCCGCCCTGCTTCGTCTGCATGCGTAAAATTTCAAAAACGAGCGCTTGGCGGCGGAATTCGCGTGGGTTCTCAACGCCTAGCTCGTCTGCTATGGCGATGAGATTTTCAAGATCCATCGAGCGGAGCTCCTCGATCTGGTAGCCCTCGACGGGAACGTGCGTTTTAGCGTAAGTTTTTCTGCCGTTTTGATTAGAATTTGAAACGGCGGTCTGAGCGGAATTTTGATTTGTATTTTCCATTTGTCCTCTTAGAGTGTGAAGTTATTAAATTTGGTTTTAAAAAAGTTGCGAAATTTAAAATTTAGTTTTCTTTATAAGCACCGAACCTTAAAATTTTTTGTTGCCTTCTGCTGATGAGCTCGTCTATGCTAAGATCGTCTAGCTTGTGCAGCTCGGTTAAGACGTAGTTTCCAAGCGCTTTTATCGCGCCGTCTTTATCTCTGTGGGCGCCCGTTTTAGGCTCTTTGATCACGTCGTCGATCAAGCCTAGCTCTTTTAGCTCCTCGGCAGTGATCTTTAGCGCTTTCGTAGCGGCCTCGCTCTTGCTTGGATCGTTCCACAAAATCGCAGCACAGCCCTCGGGAGAGATAACCGAAAAAATTGAGTTTTGAAGCATCGCCAGCCGATCAGCCACGCCGATAGCCAAAGCTCCACCGCTGCCGCCTTCCCCTATAACGACGGCAATCGTAGGGGTTTTAATATCGCTAAACTCATATAGATTTCGCGCGATAGCCTCGCTCTGACCGCGCTCCTCGGCACCAAGTCCCGGATATGCGCCCGGAGTGTCAATCAAAAACAAAATAGGAAGGTTGAATTTCTCGGCAAGTTTTGCTACGCGCAGTGCCTTGCGATAGCCCTCCGGATGGGGCATGCCGAAATTTCGCTTCAGCTTGTTTTTGGTACCGCGACCCTTCTGCTCGGCAATCACGGCAATTTTACGGTTACCCATAATGCCCAGATAACACACGATCGAAGGATCGTCTCTAAAGGCGCGGTCACCGTGAAGCTCCCTGGCATCTTGCAAAAGCGCACGAATATAATCGATCGCGTAAGGGCGATCCGGATGACGCGCAAGCTGAAGTCTTTGGTATTCGTTTAAATTTTTATAAACTTTGGAAATTTCTTTTTCGAGGTTCTTATTTAAAATTTCGACCGCGTCCTCATCGCCGCGAATTTTTGCAGCGGTGATGTCCTCATCGATCTGCTTTATAGACTTTTCGAAGTCCAGATAGCTAGCCATTAATCTACTCTTTTGAAAATAAGCGATGCGTTCGTGCCGCCGAATCCAAAATTATTGCTCATGACGCAATCGAGTTTGGCTTTTCTAGCGACGTTTGGCACATAGTCCAAATCGCAATCTGGATCTTTTGAAATTTGATTTATCGTAGGCGGTATGATGCCGTTTTGCATCGCTAAAAGGCTGATCGCAGCCTCTACCGCTCCGGCAGCGCCTAGGCAGTGTCCTAGCTGACCCTTAGTAGAGCTGACCGCAGGCACTTTGCCCTTGCCGAAAAGCTCTTTTAACGCCGCAGTTTCGTTTTTATCGTTTATCGCGGTGGACGTTCCGTGGGCGTTGATATAATCAATCTTTGGGCGTCCCGCCATCTCGTAGGCTTTTTTCATAGCGCGGATCGGGCCGTCTAGGCTAGGCGAAGTGATATGATAAGCATCGCCGCTAGCGCCGAATCCTACGAGCTCGCCGTAAATTTTAGCGCCGCGCGCTTTTGCGTCCTCTAGCTCTTCTAAAACTAAAGCCGCCGCGCCTTCGCCCATAACAAAGCCGTTTCGCTCCGCATCAAATGGACGTGAAGCGTGCGCAGGATCGTCATTTCTAGCGCAAAGCGCCTTCATCGCGGCAAATCCGCCGATACCTACGGGACAAACCGCAGCCTCGGCTCCCACTGCGAGCATCTTTTTCGCTTCGCCGATCATAATAACTCTCGCAGCGTCCATAATCGCATGTGCGGAAGCCGCACAAGCCGTAACGCTGGATAAATTCGGACCTTTTAATTTATAATATATAGAAACAAAGCCGCCGAGCATATTTACTAACGCAGAAGGGATAAAAAACGGCGAAATCCGCCTAGGACCGCGCTGCAAGCAGGTATTGGCATTTATCTCGATATTCGGTAAACCGCCTATACCGCTAGCCGAGCTAACGCCGAATTCGTCGCTATCGAAACCGCTAAATTTAGCATCCTCTATAGCTTCGCCCGCGGCTTTAAGTCCCAGCTGGATAAATATATCCATCTTTTTTATCTCTTTTCCATCCTCGATTATGCTCGAAGGATCGAAACCTTTTACTTCAGCTGCAATTTGAACCGGAAATTCGCTAGCGTCAAAGAGCGAAATTTTATCAACCCCGGTTTTTCCGTTACAGATATTTTCAAAACTGCTCTGTTTGTCAAGCCCGAGAGAAGTTATCATCCCGATGCCCGTTACTACGACTCGTTTCAAAACCGCTTCCTTAAAATTTTATTTCTTAGGCAAATTTTCTATATAATCTACTACGTCTTTAATGCTTACTAATTTTTCGGACTCGCTATCAGGGATCTCGATACCGAATTTCTCCTCTAAAGCCATTACTAGCTCAACTACGTCAAGAGAGTCCGCGCCCAAATCCTCGATAATTTTAGAGTCAAGTTTAACCTGATCCGGGCTAACGCTGAGTTGTTCTACAACTACGTCTCTTACATCTTCAAATACTGCCATTTTAGCACTCCTTTAAAAAAATACCGCGTAATTCTATAATATTTAACCTTAAATTCCGCTATTTAACGCTACATATAGAGCCCGCCGTTGATTTTAAGCGTCTCTCCGGTAATGTAGCCCGCGCCGTCGCTGAGTAAAAACGCAACTCCTTCGGCGACGTCGCTCGTGCTTCCGAGACGCTTAAGCGGGATGCTCGCTTCGTAGCTTGCTTTTACGTCGTCGCTTAGCGCATCCGTCATATCCGTAGCGATGAAGCCCGGAGTTATGCAGTTGAAGCGAATTCCGCGCGCTGCGCCCTCTTTTGCAAAGCTCTTGCTCATCGCGATCATTCCGCCCTTGCTCGCGCTGTAATTGACCTGCCCGGCGTTGCCCATTTCGCCGACGATCGAGGCGATATTTACGACGGCACCGAAGCGCTTTTTGCTCATTAGTTTTAGGGCTTCGCGGCAGCCGATAAAGGCGCTGCTTAAATTTGCTTCGATCACGCCCATGAAGTCTTCCAGCTTCATCCTAAGCGCGAGCTTGTCGTTCGTGACGCCCGCGTTATTTACCAGATAGCTTAGTTCGCCGTCACTTTGCGCGATCAGGGCAATCGCCTCGCTAAATTCCGCCTCGTTCGTCGCGTCAAATTTTATCACGGCGCCCTCTCCGCCGTTTGCGCGGATCTCCTCTAGCAGCGCGTCGGCTATCTCGGGCTTTGAGCGATAATTGATCCACACCTTAAGCCCGTAGCCAGCTAAAGTCCTTGCGATCTGTGCGCCGATACCGCGGCTTGCGCCCGTGATTAAAACATTTTTCCCGCTAAATTTCATACTTATCCTTTTGTTAAAATTTTAATTTCTAGCGTAAATTTATCCAAATTGATTAAATTTTAGTTATCTCAAATTACTCGCGAGCCGTGCCGTTTAAATTTTAAAATAGCGCTTCTTCCATCTCCGCGGGCTTCGGCAGTCCCATTAGCTTTAGCACGGTCGCTGCGACGTTGCTAAGCCCGAGTCCGCTTTTTAGTTCGCGCACGCCCTCGCCCGCGACGAAACAAAACACGTCAAAGGTCGTGTGGTTGGTTAAAATTTCGCCGTCAGCGTCTCGCATCGCCTCGCAGTTGCCGTGGTCGCTGATCTGGACATAGGCGTAATCGTGCGCCTTCGTCGCGCCTAAAATTTTACCGATGCACTCATCCACCGCCTCGACTGCCTTTACTGCGGCGTCATAATTGCCCGTGTGGCCGACCATATCGCCGTTTGCGAAATTTACGACTATAAAATCGATCCCCGCTTCGATACCGCGGATCACCGCGTCGCACACCGCTGGCGCGCTCATCTGCGGCTGCTCGTCGTAGGTTTTTACTTTCGGGCTTGGTATCAGCACGCGAGTTTCGTTCGGCAGCGGCTCCTCGACGCCGCCGTTAAAGAAAAACGTCACATGCGCGTATTTTTCGGTCTCGGCGGTGTGAAGCTGCGTAAGACCGGCTTCCGCGATCACTTCGCAAAGCGTATTTTTAAGCACAGGCTTCTCAAATAGCAGTGGAAATTTAAAGCTCGCGTCGTATTCGCTCATCGTGATTAAATTTTGCACGACGAGCTTTCGCTCAAATTCGCCGAAATTCTCATCGCCCAAAGCCGCGCAAAGCTCTCTAGCGCGATCGTTTCTAAAATTTATAAAAATCACTCCGTCATCCGCGCCGATACCGCTAAAGCCGTTAAAGCTCGCAGGCTCGATAAACTCGTCGCTCACGCCGCGCTCGTAGCTTTGCAGCACATACTCGCTAGGCGAAATTTCAAGCGGCGCCGCTTCGCCCATAAGCACGTCGTAAGCGCGCTTTACGCGGTCAAAGCGCTTGTCGCGATCCATCGCGTAAAAGCGCCCGCAAACGCTGCCGACTTTAAATTTAGCCTGTAGGTGCTTTAAAAATTCCGCCCCGCTGCTCGGCGAAACGTCGCGCCCGTCGGTGATAGCGTGCGCCCATGTCTCGCAACCCGCATTCTGCGCTATCTCGCAGATCGCGTCGAAATGGCGCAGGTGAGAATGCACGCCGCCGTCGCTGTAAAGCCCTATGACGTGCAGCCTGCGGCACTTTGAAAGCAGGCTTTGCAGCGCTTCGTTTTTCTCGAGCGAGCCCTCATCGATCGCGCGATCGATTTTGACTAGGTTTTGATACAGAATTCTACCGCTTCCGATCGTCATATGCCCTACTTCGCTGTTTCCCATCTGCCCCTGCGGCAAGCCCACGGCAAGCCCCGAGGTGTGCAGCAACGTATCGGGCACGTTTTTAAAAAGATAATCATAGGCGGGCTTTTTTGCGTTTGCAAACGCGTTAAATTTATCGCTCGCGTTAAAGCCGATGCCGTCGGTGATAAGTAAAATCGTCTTTTGCCCCATTTTGGCTCCTAAATTTCGTCTAAATTTCGCCGCACAGGTCTTTTGAAACGGATCTGCGGCGCTGTTTTTACGAGCGGCATTATAATTTCTTTTAGCAAATGCGGCAAAATTTCATCCGCCCTAAAAGCTAAATTTTACCTCTTTTATACTAAAATGCGCGTTTTCGTATAAAATTTCATAAAATTTAAAAGGCAAACTTTGTTTTATTATCTTTACCATCTTACGAATATAAATTTCTTCCAATACATCACCGCTCGCGCAGGAATCGCGTTTTTTATCGCTTTTTGTTTTTCGGTCTGGGCTATGCCGCGGTTTATCCGCTGGGCGCAAGCCAGACACGCCGCGCAGCCCATATACGAGCTCGCGCCGCAAAACCATCAGAAAAAGAGCAAAACCCCAACGATGGGCGGGCTTGTTTTCGTTACCGCCGCGGTGCTTGCTAGCCTGCTGTGCGCCAAGCTAAACAACGTCTTCGTGCTCTGCGGGCTGCTTTGTTTAGTGGGCTTTGGATACATAGGCTTTAAGGACGATATCTCTAAAATTTTAGGTCGCCAAAACCACGCAGGCCTTAGCGCACGGGCTAAATTTGCACTGCAAAATTTCTTGGCTTTTCTGATCGGAGCTACACTTTATGCTTTTAGCGACCTGGGCGGGGAATTTTTCGTGCCGTTTTTCAAATACCCTCTGCTAAATTTATGGATCTTCGCGCCGCTGTTTTGGACGATCGTGATAAGCGCGAGCTCAAACGCGGTAAATTTAACCGACGGATTAGATGGGCTAGCGACCATTCCGTCGGTGTTTTCGCTCTGCACCCTAGGCGTGTTCGCCTATCTTTGTGGGCATGCTATCTACTCGCAGTATCTCTTGCTACCGCGCGTCGCAGGCGCAGGCGAAGTCTGCATCATCGTATCGGCGCTCATCGGCGCGCTGCTTGGGTTTTTGTGGTTTAACTGCTACCCCGCCGAAGTCTTTATGGGCGATAGCGGCAGCCTCAGCGTAGGCGCGTTTTTAGGATACTGCGCGGTCATCACGAAAAACGAAATTTTACTCATAATGATCGGCTTTGTCTTCGTCATCGAAACGCTCAGCGTGATCTTGCAGGTGGGCAGCTTTAAAATTTTTAAACGCAGAATTTTCCTGATGGCGCCGATACACCACCATTTCGAGCTTAAAGGCTGGGTCGAAAACAAAATCATCATCCGCTTTTGGATCATCGCGCTGATCGCAAATATCATAGCGCTGACGTCGCTGAAATTGAGGTAAAATGCGAGCGCAAATTGAACCCGACTTCGAAACGGCGCGCGAAAGATACTGCGAAATGAGCGAGCTTAGCGCGGATGAGATAACTCAAATTTTATGGGGCAAAAGGGGAAAAAAATGAAAAAATCGCTATTTGGCTACGGGCTTACGACCAGAGCGATCGCCGAGCACTGCCAAAAAGACGGCTGCTGGGAGATATACGACGATAAATTTGAAATTTCTTCGGGCGCGCCGAAGCTGGATGAGTTCGGCAACGCGCTTTTAAACCCGAGCGAGTTCGATCCCGCCGCAAGCGAGCTTGAAATCCCTAGCCCAGGCTTCCCTCCGCATCACGAGCTGGTGCGAAAGGCACAAAATTTAATCAGCGAATATGATTATTTCGACGATTACAAAGGTCTTAAAATTTGGATCAGCGGCACGAACGGTAAGACCACTACGACGAAGATGATGCAGCACCTACTCGAGCGATACGGCTCGCAAATGGGCGGTAACGTGGGCATTCCACTTGCAAAACTTGATAAAAGTACCAAAATTTGGGTGCTGGAGACGAGCTCGTTTACGCTGCACTACACCAAACGCGCGCGCCCCGACATCTACGTGCTGCTTGCGATCACGCCCGATCATCTCAGCTGGCACGGCGATTTTGCGGAGTATGAGCGCGCCAAACTCTCGCCGCTGCTATCGATGCGCGAAGGCTCCGTGGCGCTGATCCCGCGCGCCTACGAAAGCTCCGCCGCCGCGCAAAACAGCCTAGCTCGCGTGATCTGCTACGAGGACGAAGCGGATCTGGCGCAAAAATTCGGCATCGATTTAGGCGAGATAAAATTCCGCACGCCGTTTTTGATAGACGCGCTTTTGGCGCTGTGCGTGGAGAAAATTTTATTCGACAGATGCGGCGCCATGCGACTAAACGACTTCGTGATCGAAGGCAATAAGCTAGAGGAGTTTACCGACGCGCGCGGCAGGATCTGGGTCAATGACACGAAGGCTACCAATATCGATGCGTGCGCGCAGGCGCTGAAGCGGTACGCGGGGCGCAAAATACATCTGATCCTTGGCGGCGACGATAAAGGCGTGGATCTGCACCCGCTTTTTGCGGAGTTTAAAAAATACGATCTGCAAATTTACGCAATCGGATCAAACACCGATAAAATCGTGCTTTTGTGCGACGAATACAAACTTCCTTGCGTGCGCTGTGAAATTTTACAAACGGCGGTGAGCGAAATTTCGAGGCGGTATTTGAGCGGAGAAAATTTTTGCGAAAATGAAATTTCAAAAGGACGCTTAGGCGGCGAGAATTCCGTGGGAAATTTAATGCGGGATGAAATTTCGGATACCGAAGGCGTAAGCTCTTGCATAGACGCAAGCGGCGGCGAAAATATGCTGCATGAAGGCGGTAACGACCGCTCATCCGTCGCGAAGGGTAGTGACGCTTCATCAAAATGCTACGCAAAGGGCAGCGAAGCTTGGGATTTGCAGAATTCTAGAAATTCCGAAAATTTTAAGAATTCAGTAAATTTAGCAGGCGAGATTGCGCTGCTAAGCCCTGCGTGCGCAAGCTTGGATCAGTTTAAGAGCTACGTCGAGCGCGGCGAACTATTTAAAAAACAAGTCGCACAACTTGGATAGATAAGCATATCAAGTTTAGATGGATCAGGTCGAGCCTTTATTAATACAATTTGCAATCGTATTTTAAAATTTCAACGCTTCTGCTGCGCGGATATCTAAATAAATTCAATCCCGAAGTAAACATCCCTATGTCACACTATTAGCCTGAGCGCGATGTTTATAAAGATGCTTCGCCAAGTCAAAATTAAAATTTTGGTGCCAAATTTAACTAATCGCAGTCTGTTGTCCGTTATTGCATGTAAATTTTAAAGCAATGCTATTTTCTAGTGCGAATTTATCTACTTTGCATAGTCTAAAACCAAGTATACAATTTGCGGAATTGGCTAAATAATATAATTTTTATATCACTTTGCCTTTTAATTGTTAAGATCGATAGGCCGTTTTGATTATTGCAAATTACTGCATAAGCAATATTTTTATCACTAAAATTTAGAAAATTCCAACTGAGTAAATTTGGCTATTTTGGAGCGCAACGTGCAAAAATCTAGCAAGAATCGAGAATTTTAACCGAGATTTAAGTATTGCATGGCTAAAATTACTTTTCTTTTTCAGTGGTTGGATAGCTCAGTCGGTAGAGCAGCAGACTGAAAATCTGCGTGTCGGCAGTTCGATTCTGCCTCTAACCACCATTGCCTATTTTTTACAATCTAACACAATCCAACAAAACCCCTAAAATACGGACTTTAAGTGATTTTAATCCTCTAAAGCAGTCTAAAATAATCAGGCAAAGCTAGCAATTTAAAAACATTTTAAAAATATTTTTGGCAAAATTCTGAAAATCGAGCGAAAAAATATTTTTAAAACTTACCAAATGCCCTATTTAAGGGGCTTACAAGGCACTCCAAAAAATGTTTTAAAACGCTTGAAACGCCCAAAATAGGGTTTTGTGAAGCTTAAAAAAACGCTGCAAAAGCAAAAATATTTTAAACCTCATCAAATCCCCAATTTTAGGCACGTAGAGAGCAAAAAGGCGGCGATTTTAAAAATATTTTTGCGCGAGATTTTGACCCGAAAACCGAAAAAATATTTTTAAATCGTCTCAAATAACGCATTTAAGGGAGTTAGAACGCAATGGCTAGGATAGTAAAACCGCTTAGCGATAAGCAAATTAAAGAGGCAAAGCCGAAAGCCAAAGACTACAAGCTCACGGACGGCGACGGCTTAGGGCTGATAGTAAGCAAGAGCGGGCGCAAGCGCTGGGTATTTGCTTTTATTAGCCCCAATACGGGCAAGCTGAATAATACGGGGCTAGGCAACTACCCCGTTTTATCGCTAGCCGAAGCGCGAGAGAAGCGAACCGAGCTTAAAAAGCTAGTGATGAGAGGTATCGACCCTATCACAGAAAAGAAACGCGCCAAAGCTCAAAGGATAAGCGAGCATAACCGCAGCTTTGAAAAGGTCTTTAACGAATGGCTAGAGCTTGAAGCCAAAAGCATACTACCCCAAACGCTAAAGACCAAGCGCGGGCGTATTGAAAATCACGTAATGCAGATACTAAAAGATAGAGGAATAAAGA
>NZ_CALIMQ010000267.1 GCF_938045535.1 uncultured Campylobacter sp.
CATTATACATCGTATCGGCGCTATCAGCTAAAAGCGCAAAATTTAGCCCTTTGATACTTTCAAATACTGCGTCCGCATCAGTCTTTTGAGTCTCTTTAAAAGCAAGGGTAAAGTAAAATCTAGTACCCTTTCCTACGGTAGATTTGACCTGAAGCTTGCCGCCCATCATCGCTACGTATTTAGACGAAATCGTAAGTCCAAGACCTGTTCCGCCGTATTTGCGCGTGATTGTAGAGTCAGCTTGGGAGAAGGCGTTAAATACATTTGCGAGCTTGTCTTCAGAAATTCCAATGCCGGTATCTTCGACGCTAAACGTTACGATCGCCTCTCCAGGAGCTTTGCTAGGCTCCCTTAAAATTTCAACTACGATAGTGCCGTGCTCAGGCGTAAATTTGACAGCATTGGACATGAGATTGATAAGAACCTCTTTGATCTTCGTGATGTCTCCGTATAGGTGGTGCACGAGTGTAGGATCGATGTAAAGCAAGATGTCGATATTCTTTTCGGCAGCCTTGGCAACGTAAATTTCAACCGCGCTTTCGAAATCTTGAATAGGATTAAATAAGATATCCTCAAGCTCGACCTTATTGCTCTCGATCTTGGAGACATCCAAAATGTTATTAATGATCGTTAGAAGGTTTTCGGACGATTTTTCGATGGTATCAACGTAATCGCGCTTCTCTTCATCCAGATCGGTATTTTTAAGAAGCTCCGTAAAGCCGATGATGCCGTTAAGCGGCGTCCTGATCTCATGCGACATATTGGCTAAAAAGATCGATTTTGCCTTATTGGCATCCTCTGCAGCGCCTTTTTGATATGCAATCAGATCGAGCGCGTCCTCGATAAGCGAATACGCCTTGTTAACACCCTCACTAGTCCTAACGTCGATATGCTCGTGCTGGTTCGTCAAATCGCCGATTCGGCTAAGCACGTTGCCGAGGTCGGTAACGTTCTGTCTTAAACGTCTTGTAATACCCAAGGCAAAAACGACCAAAATAGCCGCTAAAACCCATATACCAAGAGCGATAAATAGGTTTCTTAGCCTTTGCGCTAGGTAAGTATCGGCATGCGTCGCAAGCTCAGCATTGATCTTTTCAGAAATTTCGCTTAACTTTTTATATTTAAGTGTAGTAGAAGCAAACCACTCTTGAAAAGGTACGCTATAATGTCCCTCGTCCGCTTCTTGCTGCAATGTGGCTGAAATTTTAGCAGTTTCTCTTAATGCGTTTTGAAATTCCTCTCCGTCTAGAATTTTTAAAATTGCAGCTCTAGCATCAGATTCCGGCAAGAAGTAGTAATTAGGGAGCGAACTAGATAGGTTGAAGCTAGCCCAAGTCCTTAGCTGCGCCTGATTCATCGCCTTGCTACCGATAATGTATTCGATAATATAGTCACGCTCCGATGCAGTGGCATCCATCGCCTCATAGGTATTAAGCAATGAAACCGTCCAAACGGTGATATTTGAGCTTACAAGACCCTCTCTTAGCACTCGTTGGATTGTTTTTACATCATCGTCGAATTTTTGAAAATATGAGCTGAAAAGCTCACCGAAGCTTTTGCTTTGAGCATCGACATCCCTTCTTACCTGCGGAAGTTTATCTAATAAACCGTCTATATCGGCCTCGGCAGCCAAAAGTTCGTCATTACCGGTGCCGTAAGTGAAAATATCAAAAATAGTCTTTTTTACGACATTTTCACTGGTATTTTTGCTTTCTTTATACTTTGCAAGCGCATCGTCGGTTTTTTTGCGTTGACCCGATAGAAGGGTTCCCATACCGGGGTTTCCCTCGCTACCCAAAAACGCCGAAGTGATACCGCGCTCTTTATCTACCTGCTCTACCAACGCCGCGAGATTGCTGTTTTTAGCAATTTGCTGCTGCAAAATTCCCACTCTCGCGTAATCCTGCAAAGAGATAAACAAGAAATATGATGCAAACGCGAAAATCAAAAGTAACGGGATACCGCTAACAAGTCTCAAAGCACTTGTAGTATTTAAATTCATACAAAATCCTTCAAAGCGCAGCTTACGCGACGTTAAATTTTATTCAACCGGAGAAACGAAGTCGCTTCCGTCACGCTAGGCGGAGACGATTTAGCCGTCCTGCAAAGTTAATGGGTGATTTTACTAAACAAATCTTTAAATATAGCTTTTTGCGTTAGGTTTTCGTTAATGATTGTTTAAAATTTTTTCGGCGGTTTGGATATTCGTAAGCGATCTGATCTCATCGAAGCTCGCCGCATAAATGCTCTCAAAATCGCCGTAAAAGTCCAAAAGCTTCTTCAGGCTTCCTTTGCTAACGCCCAAGCTTAGCAGCTTTGAGCTTTGCAGATCGAGCTTGCGTTTGCTCTTTTGGTGAAACGAGATCGCAAAGCGGTGCGCCTCATCGCGCAGGCGCTGAAAAAACTGCAACTTTTTATCGTCCGTAGGCAGCGAAAAAATCCCGCCCTTCGTGCAAATTTTATCTTTCGCAGCCCCCTTTGCACGGTGGGCTTTGGCGTCGATCTTTTCTTTTGAGATAGCGATTATATCGACGTTTGCTCCAACGCTACAGATTATTTCCTCCGCCAAGTTTAACAGAGCCGTTCCGCCGTCGATGAGCCACAGATCGGGCGCGGCGAGCTCGTCAAATTTAAGCGCGCGGCTAGTTAGGTACTCGCGCATCTGATCGTAGTCGTTATTTGAGCTAAGGTGCTTGTGGCGGTAGTTTTGCTTGTTAAACTCGCCGTCTTGAAAGCTTATCATAGCTCCCACGGCCGCGGCGCCGAACATATGCGAATTGTCGAAAACTTCGATATTTACCGGCAAATTCGTAAGATTAAAATAATCCTTCAGCTCCTGCAAAAACGCGTAATCGTGTGTTTTTAGATGCTTTTTGATATTGATCTCGCAGTTTTGGTATGCGATCTCGCAAATTTTACGCTTCTCGCCGATTTTCGGCGCGTAAATTTTAAAGGCTCTTTCGTGCCGCTTGGATAAAATTTCACGTACCAGATCCGCATCGTCAAACTCGTCGTAGACGTAAATTTTAGCGCACGCCACGGGAGCCGCGGCCGGAAAGGCGCTTAAGATCATCTGTTTGTAGGCGTTTGCGATATCATCGGCGCTTGGGGCTTTGCAGTTGATTATATGCGAGCTTGAAGCCGAAATTTTACCCTCGCGTATGCTAAAATGCACCGCACAGACGAGCCCGTCGCGTGCGGCAATCGCAAAGACCTCGAAATCATCGAGCTTTGCCAGATCGACCTCAACCTTTACGTTCATCTGTTTTAAAATTTCGATCGTATCGCGGATCTGCGCGGCTTCCTCGAAATTTTCGCTCTGCGCAAGCCGCGCCATCCGATCCTGAAGCTGCGGCACCATTTTTTGCGGATTTTTCAGAGCCGCAAGCGCGCTTTGTACGATACGCGCGTAATCCTGCTTTGAAATTTTATCCTCGCACGGAGCAGCGCAGCGCCCGATCTGGTGGAACAAACAGGCCTTTTTGCCCTTGACGCAATTTTTCTTCTGCACGAGCGGAAACTGCATGTAAAGCGTCTGTAAAATTTCCTTCGCGCCGTGAAAATAGGGGCCGAAGTATCTGATATTTTTGCCCTTTACAATCTTTCGCGTGATCTCAAAGCGAGGGAAATCGTCGTCTAAATTTACGTAGATATATGGATAGGTCTTATCGTCGCGCAGCAGGATGTTGTACTTGGGCTTGAGCTGCTTGATGAAGGAATTTTCTAGTATCAGCGCGTCGCTCTCGCTAGGCGTTACGATGTATTCTAAATGCACAGCCTCGCCTATCATCTTGGCGATGCGCGCGCTTAAGCGCGGGCTCGGTGCGAGGGCGGGCGTGAAAGAAAAATAGCTTTTGACGCGATTTTTTAAAATTTTTGCCTTGCCGACGTATAGCAGCTTGCCCGCGGCATCGAAGTACTGATACACGCCGGGTGCCGCAGGCAGGCTCTTAATCTCCTCTATTAGCAAGGATCAGCCCTCTTATCTCTTCAAAAATTTTATAAATTTGCGGATCTTTTATTTTGTTTTCGAATTCTCCGTCCGAGCGCTCGGGCGAGAAAATTTCGCTGCTTCGGCGCATACTCATTTTAAAGGCTTGCACGCGTCTTTTGTTCATCAACCTGCTTGCGACGAAAATTTTAACCTCGCGGACGCCGCAAAGCTCCGCCGTCTCTCTAGCGGCTACGAAGCGCTTTAATACGTCTTTTATTAAATTTATATTACTATCGCGTTTTAGTTCGCAAAGCCCAGCCGGGTGTTTCGCGGCTATCATCAAAATGCCATCTTTGACGTAGATGAAAGCGATCAGCCTTTGCCAACTAAGCGGCAAAATCGCTAAAAACTCGCCTCTTTCTCGCATCTTGGCATATAAAGGATTTTTTCTGATATGAGCGATTATTTCTCTTGCATTTTCCATAGACGGATTTTAGCATTTTTTATCTTAGTTTTGCTTAGCGGCTGCGGATACAAAGCACCGCCATTTTACTCGGACGCAGATGAGCAAACCGTGAATGCAAAGGCATCCGCCGCGGATGGCAACAAAACAAACGACACGAAAGGCGGCGTTAGAATTTTACGCGATAAATAGCCTACTTTTAGCTTTGCTTTGTTATACTTTTAAAAATTTTTACAAAGGAATTTCATGCAAACGGCAGACATTTTAGTGCTGGACTTCGGCTCTCAATACACCCAGCTGATCGCTAGGCGCTTGCGCGAACAAGGCGTTTACACCGAGCTAATCGCATACGACGCACCGATCGATAAGATAAAAGCAAAAAACCCTAAAGGTCTTATTTTAAGCGGCGGACCCGCTAGCGTTTACGCCAAGGATGCGTATTTTTGCGACGATAGAATTTTTGAGCTTGGAATTCCAATTTTAGGCATCTGCT
>NZ_CALIMQ010000268.1 GCF_938045535.1 uncultured Campylobacter sp.
TTTGGTTGTTTCACTATAAATGTAGAGATATCGAGCTTGATATAAGGCGAATTTACGACGAAACTACCAGTAAAATGCTAGTCGATAATCCGTTTTTTATCAAATATAAGTTAGAAAGTATAAATTCCAGCACTTACGGAATTTCTTTAGATGAGCTCTATAAGGTGCTTGGTGAAGCTTTAATAGAATATGGCGAAAGCGGTATACACGGTAGAAAGTTCTTGCCAAAAGAACACGAAGTCGTAACTTTCCTGCACGATTAAGAAAGTGCAAAAAATGACAAGCTAACAAAACTGATCAAAATTTAGCAGACATTGCAAGCAGCGAGGATGTGCAACGGTAGCGGCACCGATGACGGTGCGAGCATGAAAGAGATTTAACAAAACGTGGCGCTAGCCTTAAACGCGATATGTAAATTCAAAGCGAAATTTATCCAAAACCTAACCGTGAGCGAGCGCGAGATAAAATTTTACTCAAACGCCCAATGCGCGAGAATTCGCTAGCGGGCGCAGACTATTTGTAAATTTTAAAATTTCACTCAAATGCCGAGCGTAGATTTAGATGCGGAACGATTTGCAGTTCTGCGGGTGCCGTGAACTCTTTTTTACGCAGCTTTTCTATCGCTGCGCGCGCGATCATGGCGGCATTGTCGGAGCAAAATTTCATCGGCGCGAAAAGTATCTCGCAGCCCGCCCGCTCGCACAAATCTGTCAAAAGCCCGCGCAGGTGCAGGTTCGCGCTTGCTCCGCCCACGACGCCGAAGCGCGCAAAGCGCCGCAGCTCAAAGATCCGCTGCAATTTATCCAGTATGTGCGCGCACGCCGCATCCTCAAAGCAGCGCGCCAGATCGCGCATCGCCTGCTCATCCAGCTCGCCCGCCTCTTTTAGCTTCTCTATCTGCACGCGCACGGCGTTTTTAAGCCCCGAAAAGCTATACTCCAGCCGCCTGTCGCCCCTTAGCGGTACGGGCAGTTCAAACCTCGGCTCGCCGCCTTTTGCAAGCTCCTCGATGAGCGCGCCGCCCGGGTAGCCGAGACCCAGCATTTTGGCGATCTTATCGAAGCTCTCGCCGAAGCTGTCGTCGCCCGTGGTCGCTAAAATTTCGATACCCCCCGCCGCGTCGATATCCAAAACCATCGTGTGTCCGCCGCTAACGAGCAAAACGCCCATCGGGAATCGCGCCTCGCCGTGCAAAAACAGCGAGTAAATGTGGCCTATGAGATGATTTACGCCGATGAGCGGCAAATTTAGCGCGAGTGCGAGCGCTTTTGCCATATTCACGCCGCCGATCAGGCTCACGCTAAGCCCTGGGGTATTGGTCGCTGCGACGGCGCTAAGCTCGCTAAAATAGGGCTTTGCACGCTGTAAAATCCGCGGCAGCGCCTCCGTATGCAGCCTCGCGGCAAGCTCGGGCACGACGCCGCCGTATTTGGCGTGCTCGGCCTCCTGGCTTATTTTTTCGTAAAATTTCAGCTCGAAACTGCGCTCATCCATCACCGCGACCGAGCTGTCGTCGCAGCTGCTCTCAATAGCAAGTATCACACAAAATCCTTAAAATTTTTCGCTCATTATACTCAAAAATCGGCGCAGATGAAATTTTAAAATTTAAAACGGCGCGCTTTAAATTTTGTCTTTGTCGCGACGTACTTCCGCTCGCGGGGCAAAATTTTAAAATGCGTCGTTCGGCTCGGTCGCAGTTTGTCTGCCGCGGCGGATAAAATTTTAAATAGATGAAATTTTGGCAGTCGAAATTTAGCGGGCAAATTTAAAAAGGCCTTTGGATTTTAAAGCTCCAAAGGCCATTGCGATTAAATTTAGCGGCAAATTTAAAGGCTAAATTTCGGGCTCTTGCTCTTGTTTTTTCTCGCCGCTTGGGATCGCGGTGTCGTACCAATCGAGCTTGCGCGTAAAATACATTACCAAAGAAATCACCGCGAAGATCATCAAACTTCCCATTAATAGGGCGTAGTCTTCGGAATTTAAGATAACATAGAGGATCGCGTATGAGACGAGCTGAACGCAAGTGATGAAAACGCCCCAGCGCGCGCCTTTGAAAATCGCGCTTGCGTAGAAAAATACTATCGCGCTTACCGCGATCGCCGAGATAGCGTAGCTGATCGCAAAGCCGATGTGTTCGGAGAGCGAGAGCACAAGCAGGTAGAAAACGACGTCCTCAAGTCCTATTAATAGGTATTGGATCGGGTGGATGCGCTCGTGAGTATAAACCTCGCACAAAAAGATCGCTAAAAACGGCACCGCTAAGAATAACAACGCGTAATCCGTGCAGCGCTTAATCAGCGAGTAGTTGTTCACGGGCTCGATGAAGCCGATACTTACGGCGTCGTTTCTATCGTCGTAGCTGCGCCGGCTCGTCATCGCAATCTGCGTGTCTTGATCTGCTAGCCACGCAGGAGCAATGCCCGCGGCTAAGCCTGTAACTTCCCACGAAGCTTTAAAGCCGCTAGCGCTTACCTCGCGCGATTTGGCGATAAAGCCGCCGCCAAAGCTAGGCGATGACCAAGTAGAGCTAATTTCAAAACGGCTATTTTGTGCGATCGGAGCTAGATGAAGCGCCTCGCCGCCTTGGATTTTAAGCGTACCGCTGATGCTAAAATCAGACGACAGCGCGGAAGCGGGGAGCTTGTAGATTAGGCTTCGATCAAAAATTTTAGCTTCGGTGTTGCCGTGATATTGCTTAAGCTCCTTGCCGTTTAAGCTTAAAGCGGGGGAGGCGGTGAAAGATTTTTGATTGCCTACGCCGAGCACTAGCACGGCTTCGTCGAAATTTAGCCGCGCAGGATCGACGCCGAGCTCGGTATAGTTTATCGCCTCAAAGTCCGCCTTAAGCGCAAAATCGCCGTTATATATCGGAACGCGAAAAATCCCGCGCTTTAGATAGGTGGGGTCGATCTCCGCCGCGAGGGAGTAGTTTTTAGGCACGATGATGAAATTTTTCTCTACGCGCCTTTTTACGAGCTCGTTGTTGCTTTTATCTATCGCTTCGATTATCTCTGCGTAGGGCACGACGATCGCGAGACCCTGGATTTGCAGCTCGCCGCCCACCGGTGTGAGGATCGAATCCTGCGCGAGCTGCTTGGTTTCGGAGCGCGAGTAGGTAAGATTATCGATAAAGCTTAGTGGGATTAGCAGCAGCAAAAGCAGCACTAAAACTATGAACGGTTTCGTCCAAAATGCCCCGCGAATGGCATTTTTAGTAGAATTTAACAAAGGCTCTCCTTTTAAGTAGAATTTAAAACAGAATTTTAACGATGAAGAGTAAACGGACGGCGCTTTAAGCGGGAGGAATTTTATAAATTCTAAACGAACTTCGGATGTGAAGCGCTGCGGATATCGCTTTTAATTTTGGGGATTTTGCCGTAAGCTAGAATTTCATTGCGAATGAGAATTTTACGAGAAAAATTTTTGTTAGTAGAATTTAAAAGCTTGAAATTCTAAGTCTAAGAATTTCAAATTTACAAAGCCCTAGGAATTTTGAAATTCCAAAGGCTTTGAATTTTTAAAATTTCGCCGCTTTAGCGTGCAAAATTTCGTACCGTCATCTCGCGTAAGCTTTAAAATTTATACGCCACGCTTAGCTTGAAATTTCGTCCAGGCTCCCAGTCGATAGCATTTGAATCTCCGGTGAAATCGGTACTGCGCTGCGAGTGCGATGCGTAGGCTTTATCAAAGAGATTGTAAACGCCCGCGTTGATCTCAAGCCTTTTAAATCGCCCGCTATCCGGAGCGTAGGTCACATATAGATCGTGAACCGCGTAGCTAGGCACTTTTGTTTTTTCGTCGCTATTTGCGGAGGCTACGTTTTTGGAGTTGAAAAATAGTAAGTTATAGCCCAGCAGTAGATCTGCCGCAGAGATTGCGTACTCGGCATTGAAGGTGTATTTATCGCCATAGTCGCGGTAGCCGATGATGTTTGAGCTTAGATAGCCCGAGCCGCTGCGCACGCGGTCTTTATATTCTACGTGCTGGTGGGTGTAACCCGCAGCAAGGCTCAAATCATCTAATATCAATCTTGCGAAAAGCTCGACGCCGTCAATGTCCGCGCCGCCTGCATTAGCCCTGCATAAGGTATTTGCTGCTCCTCCCGGGCAGCCGATAACGCCGCCGCGAGCATTGTTATCTACGATGAGATTTTTATATTCCGTCCTGAAATACTTCGCAGTTAGGCTTACCGAGGAATTCTCTCCTAGCTCGCTTTCGTAGCGACCGCCTATTTCGTAGGCGTTGCCCGTAGTGGCTTTTAAATTTTCGTTAGCCATCCAGCTTAGCGGTCTGCCACGGCTAGTGCCCGCAGCCATCATGCTCTCCATTACGTCGGGTCCTCTAAATACTCGCGCATAGCTCGCAAATGCCCCAAATCCAGCGCCAATCTCGTAATCAAGCGCCAAGGCGGGGCTTACTTCGTCAAATTTATATTTGTAGCTAGAGATATTAGCGCCTCTGCCGTTATAAGTCTTTAGCTCGTGCCTTTCGTAGCGCACGCCGGGAGTTACCGTAAGCCCGCCGTAGCGCATAGCATCCTCGATATAAAAGCTATAATTATCGACCTTTTCGGGGCGTAGATTGCCGGGCTTAACGTAGTTTTCGGAGCGGTAGTAATCAAAGCCATAACGCAACGTATGCGCTAAATCGCCCGTTTCAAATTTACTCTTAGCGCCGATTTTGCTGCCTTTGGTCTCGACGCCCCATTTTACGTTCGTTGAAGTCGATCCGATGCGTTGATGTTTGGTGTAATATCCCGTGATGTCGAGTTCTAGCAAGTCGCTTGGATTATACGTGTATTTGATCGTGTGCGTATCGCGCTCGTATTTGCGGTTATCCAGCTGTCCGTTCAGCCAAGAGCCGAATTCCGGTCGCAGCGGATAGAGACCTTTATACTGCATATGCTCGGTAGATAGTGAAATTTTATGGAAATCCAAAAAGCTATAGCCCGCCTTGAATAGATAATTTATATCGTTGCCATCACCGCCCGTAGGTTTGCCATTGCCGGATTCGCCGAAGCCGTATCCGTAGTGCTTAAACGCAGCAAGCATATCTAGGCTATCAAACGCCCTGCCATAAAGCATCGCGCTTTGCGAATAGCCTTCGTTATTGCTTGTATAGCCCACTTTGAGCTTGGCGCCTATATCCTGACCCTTTTCGAGCAGGTCGTTGGCATCCACAGTCTTAAAAGCTACCGAGCCACCCAAGGCGCCCGAGCCGTTCACGACCGAGCGCGCGCCGACATCGATCTCTACGGCTTTGATAAGATCCGGATCGATTAGTAAATCGGCGTTGTGGTGGAAGGTATTGCCGTTTTGTTTCGCGCCGTCAATCGTGATATTTAGACCGCGATCGCTCACGCCGCGCATATAAATTTTTTGATTCATGCCGTTGGTGCCGCCCACATAAACGCCTGGGATGTCGCGAAATACATCTTTGATGAGCGTAGCGTTGCGAGTATTGATTTTGATATCATCCACGGTGCTAGGTGTGCTAGAATCGCTAGTAACTTCGATTACGTCCAGGCTTTGCCTATTTGAATCTTTGCTTTTGGATACGTCCGTAGCGCTTGATTTCTCGTCTGCTTGTGCGCTTAAGCAAAGAACTGCGCACAAGGACAAAGCCAGATGAAATTTTTTCATACGAAACTCCTAAATGATAATGATATTAAAAAACGGTAATTAAT
>NZ_CALIMQ010000269.1 GCF_938045535.1 uncultured Campylobacter sp.
AATTTTTGGCGTGAGCAAGTATAAACTCCCGCCCCTGCACCATTGCCGCCGGAGGATGACGACGATAAAGAAGCTAATTAAATCATATCTTTAACAAAAAAAGAGCATAAATTAGATGATTTTTTAAATAAATTTAAAAATAATCAATAACAAGCTTATAATGCTATAATTAAAGAACTTGAAAGAGATATGGCAAATGGTAAGTTGCTAAATAATTTTACTAATGGCTATAAAGTTAATATTAAAGGCTATGAAATTACTGTACGTGGAGTTATAAAAAATGGAAAACCAAAAATCGGAACGATGTTTATCCCTCGATAATTTTACAGATATTGCAAATATCGAAGCTGAAATTGTTAAACTAATAAGTGATGATTTAAGCGATTATGCGCTTTATAAGCAGTTTGAAAATTCATAAATTACAAAAAGAGAGGTTTCGACAGCCGGATATTATTGCCATTTCGAGTGTAAAAAAATATTAGAAAAAAGCAAAAACAACGGTTTTGTCGGCAATGTAAATTTAATGCTTTCTGGTGAAAATATTGGAGGAGCAATGGTTCTTTTGGAAAATGGAATTTTAAAAATGTTAGAATGCTACTTTTGGGAAGAGAATAATTTTTTTTGAAAATATGGTAAACGAGCGATGGTAGATAAAAGACTTAAGCGATTTTAAGCTTAATAATATTTTGTTGGTTATTGGCGAAAATGAATTTGGGCAACTATAAAAAGGTGAAATTTATCAAATTTTACCTACGGCCAAGCCGAATAAATTTTAAATTTGAAATTCTATGGCTTAAACAAAACGGCGCGCTTACTGCGATAAAATTTCATAAAATATCATAAAATTTCATAAAATTTTATCTACCGCGCAAATTTAAATCCACGCAGCCAAGATTTAAAATTCCGTAAAATTCCGTGCGGCATAGCGAGGTTTGGCGTAGGGCGCGGGGTGACGTGAGCCCTATTCTGCGCTACGACGTAGCGTAAGTGCGGCGTAAACCCTGCTCTACGGCGTGGTTTGACGTAGCATGAGCCCTACTCCGCGGCGCAATGCGGCTCAATCCTCGTCCGTCGCGGCGCCATCGAATATATCTCGGTGCAAAATTTCTTCCAAAACGACCGTCGCATAAGAGCCTTTCGGCAGGTAAAAACTGAAGCTAAAATGCGCATTTTGCGCATCGTAGGCGTGCTGCATGCGCTCCATAAAGCTCCACGCAAACCTGCGCGAGCCGTTCATCTGTGCCTCAAACTCGCGAGCAGGCGCGAAAATTTCATCTTCAAATCTACCTCCAAGTCCGCTAGCTCGCAGCTTAGCTCGCCCCGCGATAAGGCCTGCGCTCGTGATTTCTCGCCTCGCAAACCGCTCGCACTCAGCGCCAAGATCGTCGCAGCTAAAAAACGCGCCGTGCGGAAAATGTCCTAAAATCTCGCCCCTTAAAAGCTTAAAAAACTGCGGCTGAGCTGCGATCTCGCGCGCCTCCTCCTTGCTTAGTCCATAAATTTTAGCAAACTCTCCAAGGCTAAATTCAGCCGCAAATTTTGAAATTTCGACCCGCTTGCTAAGCCAGCGATTGAAAAGCTCGCTCTGATAGGCGCTGATTAGAAAATCGCGCATTTTGGGGTTTTTAAGCCGCCTCTGTCCGCGCAGCACCTCCTCGCCCTGCGCCGCGTTGTCGCCGAACTTGCCGAAGCGCTGATAGCCGAAATAGTTCGCAAAGCCCTCGCGTCCTAGCGTATCTAGCGCGGCTGCGAGCTTGACGGCGTCGGGCGGTAGGACCTTTTTTAGGCGGATGAAAAAGTCGTTCCCCTTTAGATGCCCGATTTTAAGCTTGTTTTTGTGCCTTTGCACGCTTAAAATTTTAAGGCTCTCGTGTGAAAATCCGCCCAGCGCGGGCTCAAATTTAGCAGGCATGCTAACGTGCTGCGTCGTAAGGCCCTGCTTGTCCTTAAGCCCCGCGTAGCCGAACTCGCGCATCTTAGCGCCCGTATGTTCGCTTAAAATCCGCAACGCCTCGTGCGTGCTGATGCCCTTTTTTTGCAGCAGCAAAATGCAGTGCTCGCCTTCATTGCTAGGCTCGTAAAGCGGCACTTCGCGCACGACGAAATCGCTGGAGTTTTTACTAAAATGCGCATTTATCGGCGCGTGATTTAGGGTGTATAAAATTTTCATAGCCGGCCTTCGCGTTAATCTAAGGCGCAATTTTATAAAATTGAGCCTAAAAAACTCATTATTAAGGCAAATTCTAGTATCATTCGCCATAAAAAAGGATGAAAAATGCTTCAAATCAGGCTCTTTCGCTTCGACCCGCACTGCGACGTCGCAAGCTACTTCAAGCCCTATGTTTATGAAAGCGCGCCCTTTGCCGATCTTGCGGCACTGCTTGATGACATCTGCGCGCACGATCCCTATTTCAGCGCGCAGGGAGTGGAATTTGTAAAAATCGGCGGCACAACGGTGAGCGTAAAAGAGCCGCTAGATACGCTCATAGCGCACTTTGGAAGCGAGCTAATCATCGCTCCTCTTAGCGAAAAAGAGGCGGTTAAAGATCTGCGCTGCGAGCCGAGAGCGTTTTTAGACAAATTTCAAGCTTTTGAAGGCATCGCGGACGTCTCTGATTTCGAGTTTTACAAAAGCCTCGCGCCCTATTTTTACTCGACGAAAATCCCCGCATGCTCGCAGGAGTTTTTGGGCAACAGCGCCTTTATCTTCGCGCACCGCCTGATGCAGAAGCACCCGAGCGAGCGCATGAGGATTTTGGAGATCATCGAGCCGCAGATGGCGTATTTTACGAAGTGCGACGCCGTGGGGATGGAGTTTGACGACCGTGCGGCATACAGGGCGTTTTGCGATATTCTGAAATACGAACCGGCGCGCAGTAATAAAATTTTAAGCGCGCAGAGCATGGCGGAATTTGACGCAGCGGGCGCTAAGCACGATTTTAGCGGCTTTAACGTCGCCGTATGGTACGACAAGGCTGCGGAGGAGCTGGCTAGCAGGCTGGGTGCGCAGATCGTGCGCTTTGGCTGCGAAGGCGCGCCGCTTGGAGCGCAGATATATGAGCGCGAGCGGGAGTGCGCGCTGCGGCTGGGGGGCGAAATTTTACTTGACGCGTTTGACAGCGGAAGCGATTTTTTGCTAGTAAATTCCAAGCTCGCGCTTGATTTTTTAGACGGCAGAAGCGATGAAATCCAAAGGCTTTTCGGCAGAGGCCTCGCGGGCTTTTATCTAATTGCGACGGATGAGCTCATCGCTCTAGCTCGCGGCGAGAGGCCCGACTTTTCGACACGCAAACTAAAGCCGACGCTGATTTAAGAGGATGAGGTTTTAAAATTTATCCTATTGCGACGATAAAATTTTAAATCGACTCTATATTTATGATCGGTATAAAGCAAACAGTTTTCTTAATCGCAGGCGGTTTAATCATCTACTATTTCTTTAAATCAGCATTTGCTTGTTCTACCGTATAGCCCATA
>NZ_CALIMQ010000270.1 GCF_938045535.1 uncultured Campylobacter sp.
TTACTGAAGGAGAAACTATGGAGTTTCTGACAAGTTTGTCTGAAAGCACTCAATTCTTTTTGCAGCTCATTATAGTCTTGGGCTGTTTGTTTTATGGTGCTAAAAAAGGCGGTATGGCGCTGGGAATTCTAGGCGGTATAGGCTTAGTGATCTTAGTGTTTGGATTTAGATTAGAGCCGGGTAAGCCGGCAGTGGACGTTATTTTAACTATCCTCGCAGTTGTCGTAGCAAGTGCAACGCTACAGGCTACGGGAGGGCTTGATGTAATGCTTCAAATAGCGGAGAAATTGCTTCGTAAGCATCCAAAGATGGTTTGTATCATCGCTCCAACTGTTGCGTGGACGCTTACAATCTTATGCGGAACGGGACACACCGTCTATACGCTGCTTCCGATCATCTATGACGTAGCTATTAAAAATGGGATTCGCCCTGAGCGCCCGATGGCTGCTTCTACAATCTCCTCACAGCTTGCTATCATCGCTAGCCCCGTTTCGGTTGCCGGCGTTTCGATGGTCGCGATCTTGCTAGGTCAAGGCGTGCATATCGAGGGCTTTAGTACGTATTTGGATCTGTTAAAACTCACTATCCCTTCTACTTTCATCGGTATGCTTGCAATCGGAACGTGGTCGATTTTTAGAGGTAAAGATCTAGATAAAGATCCGGAATTTCAAGAAAAGATCAAAGATCCAGAGCAGAAAAAATATATCTACGGCGAAAGCACGACATTGTTAGGTCAAAAGCTTCCTAGGATTAAGTGGATCTGCATGTGGATTTTCTTAGCCACTATTGCGCTAGTTGCGGTTTTAGGTTACGAAAAAAGCTTGCGCCCTGCGTGGACTAAAAATGTCCCGGGCAAATCCGTAGAGATCATCGTCGATAAAAAAACGGTCAAAAATATCACGATTAAAGATGGTCAGGTTATCTCCATGGTAGATGGTGGCAAGGTCGTCTCAAACGTCAAAGAGTCCAAAGCCAAAGATGCGACGAAATTTAATAGCGTCGAAATTTACGACAAAGATAAAAAGCTTACTCAAAGCATCGTCTCTCAAGACGGAAATGTCGTCATCACGACAGGCGATAAGAGCGAGAGCATCGCAAACGCAAGCATTGTCGTAAAAGATACGATGAAAAAGACCACAAATTTAAATATGGTCTTAACCATTCAAATTTTCATGCTTCTTGCAGCATCCATTATGATGATTGTCTCGGGTATCAAAGCGGGCAATATCGCTAAAAATGAAATTTTTCATAGCGGTATGATCGCGCTTGTAGCCATTTATGGAATTTCATGGATGGCGGAGACTATGTTTACCGCTCATATCGAAATGCTTAAAGCGTCGCTAGGTAAGGTCGTTATGGCGTATCCGTGGACATATGTCATCGTTTCGCTTTTGATTAGTAAATTCCTTAACTCTCAAGCAGCAGCGGTTGCTACTTTCGTACCGCTAGCGGTTAGCATCGGTATCGATC
>NZ_CALIMQ010000271.1 GCF_938045535.1 uncultured Campylobacter sp.
TTCCAGCATCCATCAGTAAGGAAATGCTCTTGTTCACCCTCCCGCAAGAGTGTTAAAATAATTCTAGTATCTAAATTAGATAAGGGAGGTGATATGAACCCAGAACATCAGCAAGGAGTCACGACAATGTGCGAGCACAAGCTCTACGAAGAAAACGCCGTAAAGGCACTCCAGGCGTTAGGGGGGAAGGCTAGTCTACTAACCCTCGTAGATAAGATGGCTAAGGAGTACGCAGTTCCAGTGCCGGATGCATTTCTTGCTATTGTCGACGCAAAAGGCGTTTATACGGATCATATCGAGAGCATGGTTGAATTGACTCACGAAGGTCAACTTGTTGGAGCCTAACTATTAGGTTTGCCTGCCTTTCTGCGATTAAGCGGGCTAGAATACTGGCACACATCTTAACACATTGGGTAAACTACGCAGGAGACGCTAGCGTACCCGATGTCGGTCTCGAATTTTCTTACGGGCAGTGAGAAAATGTTTCGGCTCGCGCTAACGAGAGTGCGAGGCCGAATCGATTACATCCCCTTGCCTGTTTGCGGTGGCTAAAAGCTGCTTTTGGTGCCACCTTATCCCTAGAGTAGCCTACCGAACCACACAGCCATTGAGGGCTTAAAAAGGGCTGCTAGCGGCATAATACCCAAATTCGATGCGTAACCGACTCGTATCCAACTCTACTTTTTCACTGCGTCGGAACCCATCTTGGCTCACCGACCAAGATCATTTCGAGGTTGGAGTATATTTTCGCTGAATTATTGAGGCTTTTTAAGAAGTTTCCGGTCACGATGAGTTAAATCGACAGAAAGATGAGGCGGTATTGATGTCCGATTCTGAAGTTGAAGCAACCGAACTGGCTCTCGATTCGATAAATGTAGCCATCCTACCTACAGACAAAGACTGTCGAGAAAAAAAGTACAGTGTTCTTCATACGAATAATTCAGAGCCATATGTGGAAAGTGCCCGTCGCCAAGGGGATTCAGCAGACTCCCGAAGAGGTGCTCGTCGCGATCACGACAAGATCTACTACACATCGGCCTGGCGACGACTGGCGGGTGTTACACAAGTAATTTCTCCCGATGGTGAGGAGTCACCACTACATACGCGTTTGACGCACTCGGAAAAGGTTGCATTAACAGCGTGGTCAATCGGATCAAATCTAATTAATACACAGAATGAGGAAATTAAACATCGCATAGCCAATCATGGAGGTTTGGACCTCGATATGGTGGCAACGGCGGCACTAGCCCACGATCTAGGTCACCCTCCTTTTGGCCATGTCGGAGAGACAGAACTCGACTCCTGGGGAGCGACTCACGGCCTAGAAGACGGATTTGAAGGAAATGCTCAAACCTTTCGTATCCTAACACGACTTGCTCGCTGGCATCCTCACTACCCCGGCTTGAAACTTCGGCTCGGAACTCTTTCAGCGGTTCTTAAGTATCCGTGGACTCGGGGTAGCAATCTTGACATTGCCCCGCTTCCATCACCAGATAAAATCGACCTATTCATCGAAGAAATTGGCAGAAGGCGAGAGGAATCAAAAAAAGACGCGAAATTATATCGCTACTGGACAAAGTATGGCGCATACTCCAGCGAAGCACAACTTCTCAAACTCGCTAGAAGCTGGATGCCACAGGCTTTTCGTGATGGAAATTTGCAGCATACGCAAAGCTGCGAAGCGTCGGTAATGGACTGCGCCGACGACATTGCCTATGTGGTTCACGACTTCGAAGATTTTGCAACGTCGGGTCTAATGGACATAAAACAATTGACACAGGAATATACAACCTGGGACAAAAAACATACTTCGCCAAATCCGGACTCACTTGGAAATACCTGGTACGATACAACGCGCGAACGACTTGCAGCTAAGAATCCCGAGTATTTTAAGAAAAAGGACTACGACAACGCTGTTGAATGGCTCCAAGAACAATTGAGAGTAATCGAAGAAAAGTCGACAGCAGCGAGTCGTCCAACGCTTGAATACCAAGAAGCCAAAAGAACCTCGAACTTCCTCAGTGGTCTCGTCACGAGCGATTGCTTTCAAGTCCTCGAGTCTCCGGCAACGGACTGGCCCGACGGGCCACTCGTTAAAATGAAGTCGATGACCTGGCATCAGGTTAATCTTCTCAAGGCTGTAACCATGGATTTTGTAGTTGCTACCCCAACCGTAGCCGCACATCAGCGATCCGCTAGGCGGATAATTCGAGAGCTGGCCACGGAACTTTATGATTGGGCTAGTACCGAAGCAGATTGTCTTCCATATGAGTTGGGAGCGGCTCTCACTGCCTTAAAAGAGGAAGGCAGAAGCAGAACCGAGAGTATCTGCGCCAAAAAGGAGGGCTTCATATCTTAATCAAAGCTCTAATCGTCTTAGTGATTGCGGCGATTGCGTTTGCGATATTTGCAGTGCCGGTTTACAATAAACTCGTAAGCAAAGATGAAGAAGTTAAGGCCGCGTGGAGCCAAGTGCAAAACCAATATCAGCGCCGCGCCGATTTGATTCCAAATTTCGTAGAAACCGTCAAGGGCTACGCTAGCCATGAAAAAGATACCTTAGAAGGCGTCATAAATGCCCGCGCTAAGGCAACCGCTGTCAATATCAATGCAGAAAGTTTAGCGCAAGATCCGGAGGCGTTTGCAAAATTTAACGGCGCCCAAGGTGAGCTTAGCTCGGCCCTATCGCGCTTGATGCTGGTAGTCGAGCGCTACCCGGATCTTAAGGCAAATCAGAATTTCGCCGACTTGCAAAATCAGCTCGAAGGCACGGAAAATCGCATCGCCGTAGCGCGCAAGGACTACATCGCCTCGGTGCAGGAATACAACAAGCTAATTAGAACCTTCCCTACAAACATCATCGCGCGCATTGTAGGACTAGGCGGCGCCAAACCTAGTTTTAGCGCTGATAGCTCAAGTCAAAAAGCCCCTAGCATCTCGTTTAAATAACGCTAAAGGCGGCAAATGCTAAGCGAGCAGTGTAAGCAAAGAATCCACGAGCTAATCACGAAAGCCGAAGCTGCAAGCGGTGCGCAGATCGTCTGCGTGGTCGCGCGCGAAGCAAGCGAGGACTGCGAAGCTAGCTATAGCGCGGCGGCAGTGACGGCGTTTGCGATCGGCATCGTTCTGTGCTTCGTGCCGCAAATAAGCAAAGCTGAGCTACTGCAGATCGTAGCGCTTAGCTTCATTGCGATTAAAGCTCTGCTAGCTAAATGCCCCACGCTTTTAACTCTAATCACGCCTAAATCTCGCAGACTTCGGCTCTCGGGCGAGTTTGCGATGCAAAAATTTTACAAGCGTTATGGCAGCGTAAAAGAAGCGATAATGTTTTGTGTCTGCGTCCGCGAGCGCTGCGCTCATATCATCTGCGGCGCGCAAGCGGCGGAGTTTATCTCTAAGGGTGAGTTTGAACGTATCACGACAGAATTTAACCCCAGCACGCAAGGTCTTGAGCCTGCCGTTTTAAAGGCGATGGACGCGCTGTGCGAGCTAGCCATGCGAGTGCCTAAAGATAGCGAAAACAACGAGATAGAAGAGACCTTGGTGGAGCTGCAATGAGAGTGGCTTGGAGATTTGCTTTTGCCATAATGGCGCTATTTGCAATAAGCGTCGCCGCACCTAGCGAGTATCTGGCCCATCCAAACGGCACCGCTGTAATCGATGAGGCTGGCATTTTACGCCCAGCCGCGAGAGAGAGTCTGAATGAAATTTTAATGACTTTCGATAAAAATTCCACAAACCAGATCATGTTCATAAGCCTAAAATCGCTCGGCGGCTACTCTATCGAGGAAATCGGCGTAGAGCAGGCGCGCGCTCTTGGTATCGGGCAAAAAGGGCGCGACAACGGCGTACTGCTGCTCGTCGCTCCGCACGAGCATAAAGTGCGTATCGAGGTCGGATACGGGCTAGAGGGCGTGCTAACCGATATGCGCGCCAAACGCATCATCAGCAATAAAATTCTGCCCTATTTTAGGCAGGGAGATTACGAAAGTGGCGTCATTAGCGGGATTTCGGCAATCATCAGCACGATCGAAGGCGGCGATATAAAATTTGATCCCCTTAACGCCAACGCGCAGCAGGATCCGAGCAACAAGGACTTTGCGATCTTTATGGTACTTTTTGCAGTCTTGCTTTTTGCGATACTAAGCCGCCGCGTGACGCGTCGCAGAAGAAGTGACGAGGATATAATCTCGAGCGCGGACATCATAAGCGAAATCGCGCGCTCATCGCGCATGAGAGGCGGCTCATCCGGGGATTTTGGCAAATTTGGAGGAAGTGGAGGTTTTAGCGGAGGCGGCTTCAGTGGAGGCGGCGGAAGTTTCGGCGGAGGCGGTGCTAGCGGAAGCTGGTAGTTACGGAATTTTATCAAAATTCCAAATCGTAGAATTTTATCTAAATTTTAAAATTTCAGAATTTCTAAATTCGGCTGCTGGTATAGAAAAACAGCACGAACGGCTTGTCGTTGCCCCAATCTTTAGCGTGCGCTTGGAGGGGTCGAACTTGGAGGCAAGCGAGGTGCCGTCGCTGC
>NZ_CALIMQ010000272.1 GCF_938045535.1 uncultured Campylobacter sp.
AGGAGTATATGCTCTCAAACGGCTTTAATGAGGGCAGCTTCGATATCCAAAAGCGAATGAAGCACTACTACTCGATCTTTTTGAAGATGCAACGCAAAGGAATTTCGATCGAGGAGGTGCTCGATCTTTTGGCTATCCGCATCATCGTGCAAAAGCCGATGGATTGCTACTTAGCTCTGGGTATAATCCATACTAAATTTAACCCGCTCATATCGCGCTTTAAGGATTATATCGCGCTTCCGAAGCAAAACGGCTACCAGACGATCCACACGACCGTTTTTAACGAAAGTATGATCGTAGAGGTGCAGATCCGCACCTTCGATATGCATAACACCGCGGAATTTGGCGTCGCCGCGCACTGGAAATATAAATATAGCGGCTCAATCAATCCGAAGCTTGATTGGCTAAATGACATCGGCATGCAGGAAGAGGACGACGCCAACGCCGAGGATCTTTACGAATACGCCAAAGACAGCCTCTACGTCGAGGATATCGCCGTGTATTCTCCCAAGGGCGGAATTTTTACATTGCCGCGCGGCGCTACGGCGCTTGATTACGCCTACGAGATACACTCTCAAGTGGGCTTAAAAGCGACCGAGGCCTTTATAAATCGCGTCAAGGTGCCGCTTCTAACGGAGCTTAAAAACGGGGATATCGTTCATATCATCACCGGAAGCGAGCCACACTACCGCTGCAGCTGGCTAAGCTCGGTCAAAACGGGCAAGGCGCGCGCAACGATAAAGGCATTTTGCAAGCAAAAGATCAGAGATATAAATTTTGAAGTAGCGATTAAAATTTTATGCGCGATCTTTACGACGAGCAAGGAGAGCATTCTAAGCTGGCTTGAAAAAGAAAATTTAAGCAAAAAGATCGGCAAAGCTGCCTATGACTCGGTATTTTTAAAAGACGTCGTAAATGCGCTGAAAAAATACCCGCTCAAAGAGAAATTTTTCAATATGAAATTTCGAAGCAGGTATGAGATCGAGAAGCAAAAATTTGACAACATCGTGGTGTATTCAAATTTTAAAATCGACGAGGTTGAGTTTGATTACTGCTGCAACCCAAAGCGTGGCGACGACATCATCGGCTTTCGCAACGGACATGGCGTGACGGTGCATCATAAGCTGTGCGAACGTGCAAGCGAGCTAATCAAAACCGATGAGATGATCTTCGTAAAATGGACGCGCAATGCGCCGCACCGCTATAAGATCATATTAAATTTAGAAAACAAGCGCGGCTCGCTGGCGACGTTTTTAAACTATTTAGTCAAGCTCGAGGTCGATCTAGTGTCGATAAGCCTCAACGAAAATAGCGAAACGACGTCAGATTATTTTGAGATCATCATCGAGCTGAACGAAAATTTAGACTCCACGGAGATTAAAGACAAACTCAAAAACCGCTTTAAAATCGTGGATTTCGTATCGCTTACGGACGTATATAAAAACTAAATAAGGGAGAGCAAATGGCTGACATTCAAGGCATTATGGGAAATTTTAAGCGCGGCGTCGCGGAAATCATCGGCGAGGAGCAGATTGAAGCACTGATTAGGCGCTATTACGACAGCGGCGAGGTCTTTTACGTCAAAATCGGCATGGATCCCACTGCTGCGGATCTGCACCTAGGACACGCCGTCGTGCTAAATAAGCTTGCATTTTTGCAAAACCACGGCGCGATCGTGCAGTTTCTAATCGGTGATTTTACTGCTCAAATCGGAGATCCTACGGGCAAGAGCGAGACTCGCAAAAAGCTAGCGCGCGAAGTTGTGCTTCAAAACGCCAAAACCTACGAGCAGCAGGTCTTTAAAATTCTAAATCCCGCCAAAACCAAGGTGATGTTTAACTCCGAATGGACCAACCGCCTGGGTGCTAGCGGTATGATCGAGCTATCAAGCACTTTTAATGTTGCCAGGATGCTCGAGCGCGACGACTTCGAGAAGCGCTACAAGGCCGAGCAGCCGATCAGCATCAGCGAGTTTATGTATCCGCTGCTGCAAGGATACGACAGCGTTTGCATGAAATGCGATATAGAATTCGGCGGCACCGATCAGAAATTTAATCTTTTAATGGGTCGCCAGCTGCAAAGAATTTATGATGTTGGCAAAGAACAAAGCGTCGTGATGATGCCGCTTTTGGTAGGTACCGACGGCGCGAATAAGATGAGCAAGAGCTTAGGCAACTACATCGGCGTAACCGATACGCCTCATGATATGTACGGCAAGGTGATGAGTATCAGCGATGCGTTAATGTGGGATTGGTATAATCTACTAAGCCAAAAAAGCAGCGAAGATATTGAGCTAATAAAAGGCTTTGTGGCGGATGGCTCGATCCATCCTAAGGCGGTTAAAGAGGAGCTTGCCTCCGAGATCGTCACGCAATTTTATGACGAAAACACCGCCTTTGAGGCTAAGCAGGAATTTGACCGCGTCCACGGCGCAGGCGAGCTTCCTAGCGAGATCAAGGAATATCACGTAAGCTCGCCTGCATGGATAGTAAAGGCGCTCATCAGCTGCAAGCTCGCAGTCTCTAGCTCAGATGCACGCAGGTTGATAAAATCAAACGCCGTCAGTATCGATCAAAATAAAATTTTAGATGAGCAGCTTCAGCTAAGCTCGGGCGAATACACGCTTCAAGTAGGGAAGAAAAAATTCGCTAAATTAAAGGTGGATTAATGAGTATAAAGATAGGCAAACACGAGATTGCGCACCCGATAATTCAAGGCGGCATGGGACTTGGTATCAGCTGGGACAAGCTAGCCGGCAATGTCAGCCTAAACGGCTGTCTAGGCGTCATTAGCTCGGTCGGCACCGGCTACTACGAAAATCTTAAATTTGCCAAAAAATCGCTCGATGGCAGACCCTATCAAAGCGAGAATTTTTATAGCAAAGAGGCGCTTTTTGCCATCGTACAAAACGCCCGTAAAATTTGCGGCAATGCGCCTTTGGGGATGAACGTAATGTGTGCGGCGAACGACTACGAGCGCATCGTGCGCGACACGTGCGAGGCGGGTATCGACATCATCATAAGCGGCGCGGGCTTGCCTACTAATCTGCCGGAATTTACGGCAGATTTCCCAGACGTCGCGCTCGTGCCTATCGTCTCCTCCGCCAAGGCTCTTAAGATCATCGCCAAACGCTGGAAGCAGCGCTACGACAGAATTCCTGATGCCGTAGTGCTTGAGGGCCCTCTTAGCGGCGGGCATCAGGGTTTTACCTACGAGCAGTGTGGCGATCCGGCGTTTGCGCTGGATAATCTAATCCCGCAAGTAAAAGCAGAAATCTCGCAATGGGGCAGCTTTCCGCTATTTGTCGCAGGTGGAATTTGGGATAAAACCGACATCGATCGCGTGAAATCTTTGGGCGCGGACGGCGTGCAGATGGGTACGCGCTTCATCGGCACCTTTGAATGCGACGCCGCGGAGGAATTTAAGCAGGTACTTCTTAATGCCAAAAAAGAGGACATCGAGCTTCTAAAATCGCCCGTAGGCTATCCTGCGCGCGGAATTCATACAAATTTACAAGATATGATCGCCGCAGGCACGGCGCCTAAGATCCGCTGTATCAGCAACTGCGTAAGCCCTTGCGAGCGCGGCAAAGGTGCTAATGCCGTAGGATACTGCATCGCAGACCGATTAAGCGACGCGTATCTTGGTAAAACGCAAAGCGGACTGTTTTTCACCGGCGCGAACGGCTGGCGATTAAACGAGATCATATCCGTGAAGGAATTGATAGAAAAACTTGTAAATGGCGAAGATAGTTAAAATTTTTCTAATCGCGGCTTTTAGTTGCGTATTGGCGTTTGGAGCTTCCAGCGAGGCGTTTTTTGCGAAATTCGATAAGGATTTCATCGTAGCTACGCCAAACTATAAGCGCTCGCTGCACAAAGAGCTAAAATCGCTCTACGAAGGCGCATCGCAGAAGGAAGTCCGAATAAAAGCGCTAAAGAGGCTAGTTTATAGCTCGAAAAATTTAGGGCTTGACTCCTCGCCTTATGAATCTGCGCTAGCCAAATTACAGGGCAAAGCAAGCGATAGCAGCACGAATTCTAAAAAGCTCAAAGATGAAAACACAAAAAATTCCAAAAGCTCGGACGAGAAAAACGCTTCAAATTTAGCGCATAGCCCCAAAGCCTCCGCCTCTAAAAATTCTAAGAATTCAAAAAATTCCACTTCCAAAAATCTCAGCAGACTGCCCAGAGGTTGAGCACACCGGTATTGTACGCACGTTCAAATACGATCATGGTGACTGTCTTCTACGGAAGATAGCAATTTGTCGAGTTCCCAACCGCTCTTGGAATTACAACAACTATCAAGTTGTTGCTATCTTCGACAAGCTTGTTGCCGTCCTTCGTGGTTCGACTCGATGGATATTGCTCAAAAATCAGTTTCTGTACACGGATGAGTACTGTGATGCAATTCAATACGAGGGTCTTGTGTTTGCTGCCACCACTCGTGGCACTGTTTTTGCATGGAATCCTCATGATTTCAGTACGTTTGTCTTCCACCATAATTATAATTGTTTCATCCACATGCATGCGGGTTAGCAAGTTTCCCTTTACTAATTAACCTTCTTCTTGTGTTTCCAAGGTCCTGTGAACATTCCACCACCTATACTTGAAATTTTTTATAACCAAGGGGGAGATGACGATGGTGATGATCACGAGCATGAGGACGAGCAGAACTTATATACTCAGTGGCGCCTGGCAACTAATTCCGATGGATCACCTCTTCTTGTGTGTATACAGCCCACTAATGATGTTACTACTGAGGGAGCACGTGTTGTCTCCCATGGCCGCACTCTCCAGATGCATAGTGCAAG
>NZ_CALIMQ010000273.1 GCF_938045535.1 uncultured Campylobacter sp.
CACGAGCAAAATGGCAAGTGCCGCCCATATAAGCGCAAAAGAGTATCTGATCTTTCGCACGAGCAAAAAATGTGTGCATAGAGTGATAAAATAGGCGCTGCACGTAAACTCAAGCATAAATACGAATATCCCTTTTCCTATGAAATCCCAGCCATACCAGCGATCGAAAATAAAATGAAAAATTATATAGTAGCAAATCTGGCGTACTGCCAAGAATGCCGCCGTCACCAGAATTGGATGTAGTAGCGGCTTGCCCGCGCGCAAATCTGCGCCTAAATTTTTAAAGTAGCTTTTTAACATATGGATCCTTTCAAATTTGAACTTTTATCGTTTTTAAGATCGATCCGGGCTGCCTCATTGAAAAAATTGAAATTTCGCAGAGCTTTAGTACACGCGCTTCACCTTGCAAAAATATAAGTTTAATTTTAAAAACATATCGTTTAAACTTCCCTAAATTTCAGCGCAACCGGATGAGTTTAATTTAAATTGAGGCAGAGCTGCGCGCGGTTTTTTATAAGCTTTTTAAAAGCGGCTTCGCATCGGCAAGCCTCTTTTAAAATTTGCTTACTTTAAAGTGACGCCGCCGTTCGCGCGATCTTTATCAAATTTCCGCGATTTTGACATGGCGTATTTTAAGGCAAATTAATTAAATTTGAAACAAATCGTATCCGTTTTTTTAAGAATTTCTTGCTATCATACGGAAAATTTTTCTTAAGGAGTAAAGAATGAATTTCAAAAAAACCATATCGGTTGCCTTTATTGCGGCTTCGGTGCTAGCGCTATTTAGCGGATGCGCGAAAGAGAGCTCTCGCGTAGTGCAAACCCCTACGGTAGCGAGTCTAAATACCAATTACTCGGGCGAGCGGATCGCCGTGTCGGTAGGACGCTTTAACAACCAGTCCTCTTACAACAACGGGGTGTTCTCCGACGGGGAGGACAGACTGGGCAACCAAGCGCAGACAATTTTGATCTCAAGCTTACAGCAAACGGGACGCTTCTCGGTGCTTGACCGCACAAATATGCGCGCCATCAAAGAGGAAAGCGCAATCTCCAAAAGCGCACAAAGCTTAAAAGGCGCCAGATACGTTATCACCGGCGACGTGACTGAGTTTGGCCGCAAGACGACCGGAGATCATCAGCTGTTTGGAATTTTGGGTAAAGGAAAGACCCAAACCGCGTATTCTAAAGTAAATTTAAACATCGTTGACGTTAGAACATCCGAGGTGGTCTTTTCGACTCAGGGCGCGGGCGAATACGAGCTATCAAACCGCGAAGTGCTAGGTTTCGGCGGCACTGCGGGCTATGATTCGACGCTAAACGGCAAGGTGTTAAGCCTAGCGATCATCGAAGCTGTCAATAATCTCGTAAACGGCCTTGAAAACGGCGCGTTTAAAGTGAGATAAGGATAAAATTTGAAAGCAGGTAGCGTTTTTGCTCTTGCTGCTGCGGCCGTGATCTTTTGCGGCTGCGGCGGCGGGACGCGGAATCAAATTTATTACTGGGACGGCAGCTACACGGACTCGACCTATCAGTATCTAAAGCAGGAAGGCGATGTAGGCGAACAGATCGAAGCGCTTGAAAAATCTATCCAAAAGGCATATGAAAAGGGGCTCAAAGTCCCGCCTGGGCTTTATTCGCATCTGGGGCTTTTGTATCTAAGCGCGGGCAACGGCGCGAGGGCGAGGGAGAATTTCGAGAAAGAAGCTCAGGCCTTCCCTGAATCAAAGCCGTTTTTAACCTTCATTACAAACCCCGCCGCGCTTAAAAAAGCTGAGGCTGCGGCCAAGCCGGGCGCCGATAAAGCTCAAGGATCAAGCGGGCGCGAAGCCGCCAAAACGGCCTCTGCAAAGCAAGGCAAAGCTGCCGCAAAGCAGGGCGGTAAAACGAATAAAAAGGCTAAAAAATGAAAAATAAAGCTCAAATAGCGATTTTTAGCGTATTCGTGGCGCTGTTTTTTAACGCGTGCGCTCTAAGCGAGCCTGAAATTTACGACTACTCGGCGCTTCAGCAGGCTAAGCCGCGATCGATTTTGGTGCTGATGCCGAGCAACGAAACAACCGAAGTGGATGCAGGTGCTGCCGTGCTTGCCAACGCGATCTATCCGCTAAGCGAGGCGGGCTATTATGTATTTTCGCCTGCGCTCGTGCATGAGACCTTCAAAAATAACGGAATTTACGAGGCGAGCGAGATCCAAAACGTCTCCGCGCACAAGCTAAGACAAATTTTTGGCGCAGACGCCGTGCTATATATGGATGTCGTCAAATACGGCACTTCGTATATGTTGCTAAATAGCGTAAGCGTCGTGGCGGTCAATGCCAAGCTCGTGGATCTGCGAAGCGGTGCGACGCTCTGGGAGGGCTCGGCGCAGGTAAGCGACGACTCAAGCAGAGGCAGTAGCGATCTTGTAGGCATGCTGATCTCCGCGGTCATCAAACAGATCGGCGATACCGTCTCCGACGCGGGATACAAGCTCTCCGCGAGCGCAGATGCGATGCTGCTGGGCCAAAACTGCAACAAATGCTTGCTCTACGGCCCGTATTCACCGCACTACGGCCAGGATAGGCAGCTTGGCGGCGGCAAATAAATTTTAAAAAGGACGAAAATGAAACTAGCCGAGGCGCTGATACTGCGCGCCGACATACAAAAACGCATCGAGCAGCTAAAATCAAGGCTCGCGGATAACGCAAAGGTGCAAGAGGGCGAGAAACCCAGTGAAGAGCCAAAGGCGCTACTAGCCGAGCTAGACGCGCTAAGCGGCGAGCTTGAGCGGCTAATCGTTCGGATAAATTTAACCAACTGCACCGCAAAAGCGGATGGCAAGAGCTTAACCGAGCTAATCGCCAAGCGCGACGTACTCACGCTAAAAGCGGGAGCGCTGCGAGCTTTCGCGCAAGCTTCTGCGCAAAAAGTGGATGTTTATTCGCGCAGCGAGATTAAAATTTTAAGCACGGTCGACGTCGCGGCGCTGCAAAAGCAGGTGGACGAGCTAGCTAGGCAGATCAGACAGCTTGATACGACGCTGCAAAGCGCGAACTGGCAGACCGATCTGATCGACTAAAGCGTCAAATTTAGCGGCGAAATTTGAAAGGATTTCGCGAAAAATAAAATTTCGGGTAAGTATCGCAAGAAGCGAGTACAAAATTTATGGCAGCGCTCGCGGAAACGGCGCACCCCTTTTACGATTTATTTTCAGTAAATTTACAAGGGCAATGTAACTACGCAATGTAACTACCGCGTACTGATCTAGCGATACCGAGGGCGGGAACGGGGAAATTTTAAAACGAAATTTTAATTTTTGCGGCGTGGCTTGCGGGCTTGCAGTAAAATTTGGCGGCGATCTGGGCGGGCTTGACGCTCAAATTTTTCGTTAAATTCAGGCGTGCTTGCCATTTTGCATTTTGACCCGTCTGGCGTCAAATTTTACAAAAATCATAAAATTTAGCCAAATTTAAAGGATGAAATTTGAAATTTAAAACCCTTGCGCTAGCGGCCGCATTTTTCTTTGCGACGAGCGTAAATGCAGAGCTCGCGACAGAAGCGAATTCCATAAATTTTAGAAAAACGAGCAGTGCGGAGCAAAATTTCGCGGACGCAAAAGACGCCAAATTTCAAAACGCGCATTTTCAAAACGCAGATACAGCAGCGCGCGGTACAAACTCAAACTCATCGCAAAAAGCGACCCTCATCGACGAAGCGAAAAATTTCTACCACGTGGACGAGCTGCTGTTTCGCAGCGCTCAGCTTGATGGAAGCGACGCCGCAAAGCTGCACGAGCTTGGCATCAAAAGCATCGTAAATCTGCGCCATTTTAGCAGAGGCGGCGACAGAAGGGCGTTTGGGGATCAATTTTGGCTCGCGAACAAGCCGCTTCAAAGCTGGGAGATAAAGCCCGCACAGATCGCAGACGTCTTGCGCACCATTCGCGAGCGCCAAAAAGAGGGCGCCGTGCTCGTGCACTGCTATCATGGAGCCGATCGCACGGGCCTTGTGGTGGCGATGTACCGTGTGATCTATCAGGGCTGGAGCCTGGACGCCGCACGCAGCGAGATGATAGACGGCGGATACGGCTTTCACTCGATGTGGCAGGATATCGCGGGCTTTTTGACGCCGCAAAACGAAGCGCTCGTAAGAGCCGAGCTAGGAATTTAGACGAAATTTCGCTCGTCCTATCAGACGGCGGCAAAATTTGTAAATTTAATAATGACAAAATGCCGTTTATAACGAAATTTTAGAATACGAGCTATGTATATTTTCTGGGGCGAGGCTCGGGATACGCCAAAATAGGGGCGAAAAACGAGCTGAAAAGACACGCGGAGTTTGAGCAAAAATTTGAGGCGTGCAAACAAAAGGCGCGAGAAATTTTAAATTTATAGATATCGCTAAAATTTTACTCTTTGCGGCGAGCTAAATTTAAAACCATAAATTTCTGAAAAAAACAAAGAGGCCTTAAAATAGTAAAATTTAGGTCGTAAAATTTTACGCATTTTTCTACTGGAAATTCTCATAATTTTTTCAAATATGCGCTCACGCCGCTGCGTGCGTATCGCAACGAAAATTGGCTAAATTTTAAAGCCCGATTTGCACTTGCGGCGACGAGGCGCGTAAAACGCCGCAGATATTAGAAAAATATCCGTAAATTTAGCCAAAACGGAGTAAAATTTGAGCGGCAAATTTAGAAAAAGAAGCGATCGTGGAAAATTTATTACTGGTGCAGCTGCGAGAGGCGCTACCGCAGGGCATGCGCGTGCCGAGCGAACTTGAGGCGCTTTATGCGTGGATCGAAGCAAACGGCTTTTATGACGACGCGGGCGGTCGCAGACGCGGCTATCTCTACCCGCAGGATCGGCTGCAGCAGAGCTGGAGCGACGATGAGCGCGAGGGCGGCACGGATATCGTATTTTTCACGGATGAGCCGAAAAATCGCGACGAGGAGCTAAGGTATTGGTTTTACGGCGAGGATCGCGAGCTTGCCGCGGAGATCAAGCAGAGGCTTTGCGTATTCGCAGGCAGCGGCTCGGAGGGCTCGATGTGCGCGCTGTGGCTGGACGATGCGGGCGAGACGAAGATCGTGCACATGGGCTCCGGCTCGGGCTCGAGCATGACCTGCGTTTTGGCTCATAGCGGGCTTGATTTTTTGCGATTGCTTGCGATCGGATACGATGAGATCTGCTGGGATGAGGATTTTAGCGCGCCGCCAAACAGCGAGGAGGATGATTTTATCGTGCATCCAAACGTAAAATTTCAGCAGTGGCTTAAGGACGCGTTTAAAACGACGATCCCGCAAACCGCGCTTGAGTTCGTCACGCCTGCACATCTGGACGACGAGAACCCGAGCGATGAGTTTTTGATCTGGGTAAATCGCGTCGCAGAGTGAAATTTAAAGCGGCTTTTTTGCGCCGTTTAATGAAGTATTGCGGGGCTTGCTTTCGTAGGAAACCTTGAATTTAAGCTTTTACTGGCTAATTTAAAGAGCGTAAATTTAATGGATATCTTTTGATTAAAATTTTAATGGCGGCGGTATCCATATAGAAAAGCATTAACCATCCATTACCGCTTTTGCTGCTCTTAAAATTTTTAATAAATCTACCTGATAGAATCTAACTCTTTACAGTGTGGCGGTAGAATTTTGCTGTTATCCGAAATAAGACGCGATAGAAAAGTTGGCACGTTTTTAAGAATCCAAATAAATTTAGCTAAATTCCGCGTGGATGGGTTATATCAAAGCATGGAAATTCTGTCAGTTTATTGGCAAAGAACTGATTGAGACTAAATTCTAAAGCAGAAAAACAAGGCTAAAAGCTTTTCGGTAGTTTTTGGCGATAGGTTGTATTTAAATGTCGTATCAGAGAAAATTGTGACTGCAGCGACGTTAGGCAGCGCGCGCAGAGCGAAAAAAATGGCGCGAGCATCTGTATCGGCATAGCGTTTTTGGGCTTCATATGAAAGATCGTATCCAAACGATCCTGCTTCAAATATCCGCATAAATTACGACGGATTTTTATCTAGGTCATGAGGGCGAGCTACAAGGCATATCCAGCAAATACGTCTTTGCAGCTAGCTGCGCGCAGGCATTTAAAAGACGGAAAGTAAAAGCGAACAGGTTGAAATCTGAAAGCATTAATAACTGTGCAATAGATAAATTGCGCTCAGTGGCGAAGTGAGCGCAAACTTTTGGCAGCTTTGAGCTGTTTGCACGCGCGTAGGGTGGCAGGCGCTACTTTACTTTAAATCTCTTTTTGGATCTTGGGTTTGCGCGCGCAGAGCAGCAAGCGCTAAGCAGCTTGGCGCGGAGGTATCGTATTTTGCACCACTTTCGCGGTAGTTCTCTTTATACCTGCCAGCTGACACGCTTTCTAGCAATATGATTAATGCTGTTTTAGATTGATGAGGATGAGCTTGGTGAGTGCAATACAAGCCCGGTAACGTATAGTGAACGCGCGACTTTACGAGTTTAATATAATTTTAACGGAGAGTTTGAAGCAGTAGCTATGACGGGACATACATAGTTTTTTAGCGCCTTGTGGAAATTTAAGACGAGTATTATTGCGAGCGGGTGCAAATTTTTAGGTAAAATTTTATGCTCACTGATTTTTATATGGCTGTACTAAAGCATACTTCATACGGCAATTTCGTATAAATTTTAACGTAAATTTTGCCCCATTAGGGAGGTGGAGTAAGATTTACGATCAAAAGGGCGTGGGATTACGTCAGCAGGCTGCGTGTGCAACGCAAAAATAGCGATCCAGGAAGCGTGCCAAGCAGTGCGGATGAAACGAGACGATCTTCATCCGCCACTTTTTAAAATAAAATTTTGCGACTAAAAAAGCGATTTTGCCTTTGTAAATTTTAAAATTTTGCTAAAAATTCTTCGTATTTTTCTGCACTTTTTGCGATATATTCGCTATCTGGATGAAATGAAAATCCATAGCCAAAGTGGCACGGCAGTAGCTTGGCGCCTGTAAAATTCATCGCGCATTTAAAAGGCGTGATAACTTCCTCTATGTTAAATCCGATCGTGCCGTCTTTTTTATAGTTGTTTCGCTCGTCGCCGATAGTGATCGCTAGGGCGAATTCTTTACCTTTCAGCTTGCCGCCGGTGCTGCCGTAAGCCCAGCCGTAGGCGAATACATCGTCGAACCATTGCTTTAAAAGCGGCGGATAGCTGTACCAATAAAGTGGAAACTGAATGATAATTTTATCGTGGCTTAAAAGTGACTCCTGCTCGCGCGCTACGTTTATTTCGCCGTTCGGATAAGCAGCGTAAATTTCGTGAATATCAAATTTATCCGCTTGCTTTTTGGCTACCTCGCGCCACGCCTTGTTTGCGTGTGAGCTTGCCATATCGGGATGAGCGATGATGATTAGGTTTTTCATATTTTCTCCTTGTTTTGAATTTCTTACATTATATGTTTTTTGGCTGAAATTTAAATTTACTATTCAGATACTTATATTATAAAGGATCTAAAATTTATATACGAAATGCGATTAGTTTTGTAATCGTAAAATTTTATCAGAATTAAATTTTTTACATAAATTTTATTTGCGAGATTTCATTTAAATTTATAAGTAGATTTTGACCTTAGCCATATTGGAGTGACAAGAGGGATAAAATTTGGTCTATGCGAGACTTTACTTATCAACAAAATTTAAGTTTAAGTAGATACTCTGGATGGGATATTTGCGTCATTGCTTTTAGGTAAATTTCAATATTAGTGTTTAAGTCTTAAGCGAATTAATAAAGCCGAGAGCGAGTCTCGGCTAAATTTTACAATAAAATCGGTGCTATTAGAAAGCCGAGCGCTACTGAAAACGCTATAGCTAAAACACCTGGTAGGAAAAAGGAGTGGTTGAATATATATTTACCTATCCTAGTAGTTCCGGTATCATCCATCTGAACAGCTCCAAGTAAGGTCGGATACGTAGG
>NZ_CALIMQ010000274.1 GCF_938045535.1 uncultured Campylobacter sp.
TATTGAGGCCCTTTGCGCGCGCGTTTTACAGCTCCTATGAAAAGCCCGCGTTTGCTTATCCGATCGCTGATATTTTTTTCGAGACGGCGCGGCAGCGCACGGCGCTTAAGAGGGTCATCTTTTTGGGCGGCTCGCAGGGGGCGAGCTTTATAAACTCGCTTGCCGTGGAGCTTGCGCCTAAGCTTTTGGGCCTCGGCTACGGCGTGATCCATCAGTGCGGCGAGCGCGAGTTTGAGCGCATCTCGCAGATCTACGCGCAGCAGGGCCTAGATGTACAGCTCGTGGGCTTTTGCAAAAACATGCACGAGCTCATCGCAAGCGCCGATCTTTGCGTCGGACGCAGCGGCGCCAGCACGCTGTGGGAGCTCTGCGCAAACGGCCTGCCCGCAATATTCGTGCCGTTTCCGTTCGCGGCGGCGGATCATCAGTTTTATAACGCGAAATTTCTTAAAGAGCGCGGACTTTGCGAAATTTTACGTCAAGAGGACGCGAGCGGCGAGCGGATCTTAGGCTTGATTGAGAGCTTCGACGTGGCACGAGCGAGCAAAGGACTGCTTGAGCTCGCGGATCGAAACGGCGCGCAAGCGATAATCGACGATGTGATGAGTAAAATTTAAAAGGGCGCAGGCTCGCTTGCGTAAATTTGAGACGACCTCTGCACGAGGCTTTAAATTTATAAACCGATTAAATTTAACTTTTTGCGTTTGTGTAAATTTTACGCGGTGCTTCGGTTTGAGTAAAAATTTTAAATTTGCATGCTTGCAGGAGACGGACGTTTTTTGATTTGCGTAAATTTAAATCCGCAAACAAAGCGCGCAAAAGTGCATTGAGCCGTAAAATTATCTGCGCCTAAAGCTGATTATCGCATCGTCGTTTTCTTGTTGATATTTTTCAAATAGAGCCTGATACCTTTGCGATTTTGCCGGATCATTTGAATAAATTCCCACTAGAAAATAGCACGCTTCCGCAAATCGCAACTCGCACGATCGCTCAAAGTATCGCGCACCCGCTTCTTTGTCATCGTCGTCAAAATATGCGACGTAACCGAACATAAAGCAGCCCTCGCCATTGCCGAGTTTGCATGCTTTTTTGTACAGTTTTCTACCCTCTTGCGAATCTCTATCCTCGTATCCTGCGAGTCTCGTGCAGCTTTCGCCGCCGTTAAGCTCGTAGCAGCCTTTTTTAAGCAGATCTTTGGCGCCTTCTTGCGAAATTTCGCCATTTAGTAGCAATAGGCTCGAAAGTACGGCGCAGGCATCGCCGTCTCCGCCGTCGCAATCTTCGCGAAATCTGACGGGATTTTTCATTTTTAAAGTGCCGTCTTTGGTGTGAATAGAAATTTCTTTAGG
>NZ_CALIMQ010000275.1 GCF_938045535.1 uncultured Campylobacter sp.
CTTGAGATAAGCGCGGAATTCTTGGATAATCTTAAAAATTTAGGCTTTGAATCCGCGACTAAAGCGGGCGTTTCGATCTCCGTTTCGGACATCATCGTGCCGAAGTCCAAAGCAGGCCTCGTCGAAGAGGCTAAAAAGCAGGTCAGAGAGGTTCAGAACCAATACGGCGCGGGTTTGCTAACTGACGGCGAGCGCTATAATAAAACCATCGACATCTGGACTAGCACTAGTAAGAAGCTAGCCGATGAGATGATGAAGATGATGGAGAAGGATAAGGACGGCTTTAATTCTATTTATATGATGGCCGATAGCGGCGCGCGAGGTAGCGCGGAGCAGATCAAGCAGCTAGCGGGCATGAGAGGTCTGATGAGTAAGCCCGACGGCTCGATCATCGAGACGCCGATTACTTCAAATTTTAGAGAGGGTCTGAACGTAAACGAGTACTTCATCTCGACTCACGGCGCGCGTAAAGGTCTTGCCGATACTGCGCTTAAAACCGCAAACGCGGGCTATCTGACGCGAAAGCTGATCGATGTCGCGCAAAACGTCAGAGTTACGATGCACGACTGCGGCACGCACGAGGGTATCGAGGTTACCGAGATTGTAGAGAACGGAACGCAAATAGAAAGCCTAGCCGATAGAATCATAGGAAGAGTGCTAAGCTCGGACGTGATCGATCCGGTGTCGAATGAAATTTTATTTACTGAAGGCACGCTATTGGGCGTTAACGAGGTGCGCACCATAGTCGATGCCGGCATCAAATCCGTAAGTATCCGCACGCCGATTACGTGCAAGGCCGCAAAAGGCGTCTGCGCGAAGTGCTATGGCGTAAATTTAGGCGAGGGCAAGCTGGTAAAACCGGGCGAAGCGGTCGGTATCATATCGGCGCAATCCATCGGCGAGCCGGGCACGCAGCTTACGCTACGAACCTTCCACGCCGGCGGTACCGCATCTACCGAGCAGCAAGATCGCCAAGTAATCGCCGATAAAGAGGGTTTCATTAGATACTACAACGTCAAGACCTACGAAAACGGCGGCAAAAATATCGTGATGAACCGCAGAAACGCTGCGGTGCTTTTGGTGGAGCCTAAGATTAAGGCTCCAATTACCGGCAAGGTAAGCATCGATATAACTCATGATGATGTGAATATTACGCTAAAAGGCAAGAAAGAAGAATTTAAATATACCATCCGACGCCACGATCTAGCCAAGCCTACCGAGCTTGCAGGCGTAAGCGGTAAAGTTGAGGGGAAATTCTACATCGTATTTAAAGACGGCGAAACCGTTGGAGAAAATGATAGTTTAGTA
>NZ_CALIMQ010000276.1 GCF_938045535.1 uncultured Campylobacter sp.
CGGCATAGATCTTAGCAAGGGGCTTGAAATTTTAAAAGACCCTAGCGTCAAAACTATCACGATAGCAAATCCAAAGACCGCTCCTTACGGCACCGCAAGCGTACAGGCTTTCCAAAAAGCAGGGGTTTACGATGAGATCAAAGGCAAAATCGTAGAGGCAAAATCGATCGGCGAGGCTCTTTCGCAAGCGCTTAAAGCTTCCGACGTCGGCTTTATCGCGGCCAGCGCGATGTATGCGCCTAAAATGGCAAAGGGCGGCTGCAACGGCAAGCCTTGCAAGCAGGGCGAAAATTTCGTCTTGGTCGACACCAAGCTCTACGAGCCGATAGCTCAAGGTATGGTCGTGCTAAACCGCGCTAAAGACAATGCCGAAGTCAAGGCGTTTTATGATTTTATCCTAAGCGATAAGGGTAAAGAGATCTTTGCTAAGTACGGATACGAGTTTTAATGTTTAGGGCGAGAATCAACGAAATTTTACAAAAAGACGGCATCCATTCTGTAGGATTTATCGCGGGCGGTATTAAGCTGCGTGGCGTATTTCTGCAGCTAAGTAGCGAGCTTAAGGTGGGTAGCGAAGTTTACGTGGGCTTTAAAAGCACCGATGTGCTTTTATCTCGCGAAGCCCTAAGTGGTGTATCTAGCGAAAATGAAATTCACGGCAAGATTATGAGCCTAAGCTTAGGTGAAATTCTATGCACGCTCAGGTTTGAAGGCAAGATAAGCTTTGATGTGCTCATTAGCGCGCATTCTGCGCAGGAGCTTGCTTTACGCGAGGGCGACGAGGTTTTCGCATACGTTAGCGCCACTGCGATATATATAGAAAAATATGATAACGATTGATTGTAAGAAAAAAATCAGTGATGATTTCTCGATTGATGCTCGCTTAGAGATTAACAAAGGCTCGTTTGTGTGCCTATATGGGCGCAGCGGTAGCGGTAAGACTACACTGCTGCGCATTTTAGCGGGATTTTTGCGCGCAGATAGTGGTAGCATAAAAGATGGCGATCGTGTGCTGCAAGAAGGCAATGAATTCTTAAGTGCGGGCAAGCGCAGGATCGGCTTTTTGTTTCAAGACTATGCACTTTTTGAGAATATGAGCGTGACAGGCAATCTGCTTTTTGCCAGAAACGATCCGCAAAAAGCTGTGATGCTGCTTGAAATTTTAGAGCTTAGTGAGTTTGCAAAATCCGGCGTAGAGGGTCTTAGCGGCGGACAGAAGCAGCGCGTGGCACTTGCTCGCGCACTGATGCAAGAGCCTGAAATTTTGCTACTTGACGAGCCGCTTTCGGCGCTTGATTTTACGATGCGCGAAAAAATCCAAGAATATCTGCTAAAAATCCACGAGCAGTTTCATCAGACCGTGATTTTGGTAAGCCACGATGTGAGTGAGATTTATAGGCTTTGCAAGCGGGTTTATGAGATGAAGGACGGCAGGATCGTCCGCACCGGTACGCCGGAGGAAATTTTCCTTAAAACTAGAGGCTCACAGAAGTTTTCTTTCGTGGGCAAGATTGTCGATTTGCAAGCACGCGACGGGGTCAAAGTAGCTGTCGTAGCGATCGGCAGCCAGCTGTGCGAAGTGGTGCTAAGCAGTGCAGAAGCCGAGGGCTTGCAAGTAGGCGATGAGGTCAAAGCGGGTGCCAAAGCCTTTAATATCACTCTGCGTAAAATTTAAACTTGCAGGCAAGCTTGGGCGCGCCTGGGTGAGAAATTTCAACTAGATTAGAGATTTAAATACAGGCTTTTATGGAATTTAGACGAGGGATTTTGCGAAATTTTAGCTAGATTTGCCCGTAAAATACGGGGATGTTTTAAAATTTCATTCGCATCGCGCTTAGATTTTCATGAAACACAAAATTTAAACGCAGGCTAGAGTAAAACCGCAACGCTAGACTAGATAGCGTGTGGAAATTAAGCTTTAAATTTTAGATTTTGCGCAGGCAGGCGCCGTTAAATTTCTTC
>NZ_CALIMQ010000277.1 GCF_938045535.1 uncultured Campylobacter sp.
AAAAAGCCATCTCCGCTACCGGAAAAGGATATCGAAATAATTCTAGAAAAGATCAATAATCGCGAGGCTCCTAAGCCGAAGATAAATTTCGAAGACGGAGAGACGGTTAGGATCGTTGACGGACCTTTTGCTAATTTCAACGGCATCGTAGAAGAGTATGATATGATTCACGGCAAGCTTCGCCTCAATGTTTCGATCTTTGGTCGAAGCACGCCGATTGAAATTTCATACTCGCAAGTTGAAAAGATTATTTAAATTTTATAAGGAGTAAATTTATGGCTAAGAAAGTTATTGGCGAAATCAAGCTGAAAATAGCGGCCGCAAAAGCAAATCCAAGCCCGCCGGTAGGTCCTGCGCTAGGACAAAAGGGCGTTAATATTATGGAATTTTGCAAAGCGTTTAACGAGCGAACCAAAGATATGGCGGGCTTCAACATTCCTGTTATCATCACGGTTTATGCCGATAAAAGCTTTACTTTCATCACTAAGCAACCGCCTGCGACGGATTTGATCAAAAAAGCGGCGAAGATAGATAAAGGTTCGGACAACCCTCTTAAAAAGAAGGTGGCGTCCTTAACGAAAGCTCAGGTTTTAGAGATCGTCGAGAAAAAGATCGCCGATCTGAATACTAAAGATAGAGAGCAGGCTGCTAGGATTATAGCGGGTTCGGCTCGTTCTATGGGTATTACGGTAACTGACTAGACCTTTTGACCGCTAAGGTTTAAAAAAGCGGTAGCACTTTAATTGCGGAGAAATATATGCCAAAAAATTCAAAAAGATTCAACGAACTTTTAAAAAAAGTTGACGTAAATAAAATTTATAGTGTAGACGAAGCGGTAAGCACGGTAAAAACTCTAGCTTCTGCTAAATTTGACGAGACGGTGGAGATCGCTCTTAAACTAAACGTAGATCCAAGACATGCCGATCAGATGGTGCGCGGCTCGGTCGTTTTACCTGCCGGTACTGGAAAAAGCGTTCGCGTAGCCGTGATTGCAAAGGACGCAAAAGCTAGCGAGGCTAGCGAAGCGGGTGCCGATATCGTGGGTGCCGATGATCTGATTGAAGAGATTCAAAAAGGAAATATAAATTTCGATGTTCTTATCGCTACTCCAAATTTAATGGGACTAGTCGGTAAGGTAGGTCGTATTCTCGGTCCAAAAGGCGTTATGCCGAACCCTAAAACCGGTACCGTTACTATGGATGTCGCTCAGGCCGTTAAAAACGCCAAGGGCGGACAGGTAAATTTCCGCGTCGATAAGCAGGGTAATATCCACGCAGGCCTTGGCAAGGCGAGCTTTAGTAAAGAGCAGCTTTTAGACAATCTTACGACGTTTATCAAAACCATAAATAAGCATAAGCCGGCGACTGCGAAGGGCAGATACGTAACTCATGCATCGCTTTCACTTACTATGAGCCCTGCAGTTACGCTGGATAATCAAGAAATAATCGATTTAAAATAAAATTTTAAATTTTTTCACAATTCCTCCTTTAAAATATATTAAATGGTTTTGTACTTTTTCATTAATTTATTAATTTTACATAATTCATTTTACTATTTATTTTTATTTTAATGCTTCTTTTATTTCTTCAACTTTGTCAAGTTTTTCCCAAGGCAAGTCAATATCTGTTCGCCCAATATGTCCAAATGCCGCTAAATCTTGGTATCTAAACGATGGTTTTCTAAGACTAAGAGATTTTTCAATACCTCTAGGTGTTAAATCAAAAATTTTAGAAATTGCTTCTTCAATTTTTTCTTCGTCAACAGTTCCAGTCCCAAATGTTTCAACTCTTATTGACACCGGCTCAACAACTCCAATCGCATAAGACAGCTGAACTTCACATTTAGTTGCAAATCCTGCCGCAACGATATTTTTAGCAATCCATCTTGCCGCATAGGCAGCCGATCTGTCAACTTTTGATGGATCTTTTCCAGAAAATGCTCCTCCACCATGTCTAAAATATC
>NZ_CALIMQ010000278.1 GCF_938045535.1 uncultured Campylobacter sp.
CTTGCACTTGATGTTTAAATTCCGCCTTAACGCTATCAAAATCGTCATTGTTAAATCCGTGTTCGCGTACCCCTTTGATCGCGCTAAAAAGACTACTTAGCGTGGCGTTGGCGTCGAAATTAAAAATATTTGCGCTTATGCTGTATAGTCTGCGGTTTTTAAACAGATCGTCCGAGCCGAAATAGGCTTTAAGCGGAATTTTGGCATTTACATTCATCGCGTCGTATCCAAGCTCCATCAGCCTCGATACGTAGGCTTGCAGCCACTCATTTTTAAGTGCACCGTAGCTTCTTAACGGCTCATATTTGCCTGCGTAAAGCACGCTAGCGACATTGGCGCCGAGCTCGGGCTCTACGGTGCTTGCTAGCCCGCCTTCAAATGGGCGTAGGCTAAGATCGCGCGGGATTTTTTCGCCGTGCACAGAAAGAGAGCTAAAATTTTGCTTGATTAGGTTTTTAATCTGCTCAATGTTTACGTCGCCTACGACTATGATGCTAATGGCGCTAGGAAGGTAGTTACGCGCATAGAATTTTTTTAGTTGCTCGCCAGTGGCGCCTTTGATGATTTCATTTTGTCCGATCGGAAAGCGTCTTGAGAATATGGAATTAGGGTATAAATATGTGGCACGCTTTTCATAAAATCGCCTCTCAAAGCCTTTTTTTGCTTCCTCTAATATTACACCTTTTTCCTTTTGCGTTTCGTTTTCGTCAAATTTAACGCCGCCCGCATAATCGCGCAGCACCAAAAATACATCCTTTAGCGTCTCGTCGCTCACTTGGGCCTGGATGTTGTATGTGGTGTTTTCAAAGCCAGTCTGTGCATTGAGATCGGCGCCGAATTTCACCCCTAGGCGCTGCAAGGTATGAATTAGTTCATTTTTATCAAAATGTTCGCTGCCGTTGAACGCCATATGCTCGACGAAGTGCGCTAAGCCCTGCTCATCGTCATTTTCATCGACACTACCCGCGGCTACGTTGAGATAAAAAAGCGCGCTATTTTTTGGCACGTCATTTTTGAGGATATAAAATTTCACGCCGTTTACCAGCTTGCCGTGCACGACGCTAGGATCGAGCTTAAGTGGCGCGTCCGGGTTGGTATCTGCGGAGTAAAGGCTCAAAGAGCAAAGCAGGGTGGCGATAAAAAATATAAGTTTTTTCATAATTGTCCTTGGATTTAAAAACTTACGATTGTAACAAAAGCTAGTTTAAAGTATGATTTTACAAGCTTTGCTATGGGTGAAATTTTGCCAAGGATTTGGGATTTTACTTGCGGTTTTAAAATTTTACTTGTAGAATTTCAAGAAACGGAATTTTTGGAATTTTTGGAATTTTTGGAATTCCGCCGCCGCGACTTAAAATTTTGGCAGCGGAATTTAGAAAGCTTTGCGAGCTTTAATAGCCTGCGCAAGGCTAAATTTAAACCTTACGCGGTTAGAACTTCATACGCTCGCGTGAAGAATTTCACAAATTACAGTTTGCTTGCGTTTTTGCCTAGATAATCCGCGACGCCCTTAGGGTCTGCTTTCATCCCTGCGTCACCTTTGTGCCAACCCGCAGGGCAGACCTCGCCGTGCTCGTTCGTAAATAGCATCGTATCGACCATTCTTAGCATCTCGTCGATGTTTCTGCCAAGCGGTAGGTCGTTGATGACGGCGTGGCGGACGGTGCCGTCTTTGTCAAGCAGGAAGCTGCCGCGAAGCGCTACGGCGTTGCCGAACAGCACGTCGAAGCTGCGCGCGATGTCCTTTGTAATATCCGAAACTAACGGGAACTGCACTTTGCCGATGCCGCCTGCGTTTACCGGAGTGTTTTTCCACGCAAGGTGGGTAAACTCGCTATCGCAGCTAACGCCGATAACTTCGATGCCCTTGGATTTGAAATCTTGATATCTGTGATCGAATGCGATGATCTCGCTCGGGCAGACGAAGGTAAAATCTTTTGGATAAAAGAATACGACCGCGCCTTTTTCGCCGATATTTTTATAGAGGTTGAAATCCTCGACTATTTCGTTGTTGCCTAAAACCGCAGTTGCCGTGAAATCAACGGCTTTGTTGGTTACTATCATTTGTTTCTCC
>NZ_CALIMQ010000279.1 GCF_938045535.1 uncultured Campylobacter sp.
AAAGCTGTTAAACATCGCAGGCGCGCCCTTTGCGCTCACGGCGACTACGCGCACGTCCGGATTTACCTGTTTTACGCAGCTTGATATGCCGCTGATTAGCCCGCCGCCGCCCACCGGTACGATGATGGTCTCAAGCTCGGCCAGATCGTCAAGCATCTCTAGCCCCACCGTGCCCTGCCCAGCCATCACGTACTCGTCGTCAAACGGATGGATAAAGCTCATGCCCTGCTGCTTGGCGTACTCTACGGCGTAGGCATAGGCCTCGTCGAAGTTATCGCCCTTTAGGATGACTTCGGCGCCTAGATCTTTGGTGCCTAGTACCTTTAAAAGCGGCGTAGACTCAGGCATCACGATGGTGGCAGGCGTCTTAAACTCGCGCGCTGAAATAGCTACGCCTTGGGCGTGATTGCCCGCACTTGCCGCGACGACGCCTTTTTTACGCTCCTGCGCGCTTAAATTTGCGATTTTATTATACGCGCCGCGGATCTTATACGCGCCCGTGCGCTGGAGGTTTTCTTCTTTTAGGTAGATGAGCGCGCCGCTGGCGAGGCTTAGTTTTGCGCTGTAGGCAAACGGCGTCTTGTACACAAAGCCGCTTATCGTGCGCTTGGCTTGGATTATTTTATTTAGAGAGATCATTTTAGCCTTTCGTTTTTGTTTAAATTTTACTTTTCGTCGCTTTTGCTTGCGCGTTTATTTACCGTATTTTTGCTTACGTTTTCTTTATTTTTTTATCGCGCATTACCGCATTTGCGTTTTTTATTTGGCGTTTAGAGACGTCAAATTTAGCCTAGTCAAGCCTTTGTAGCTCGATTTTTATGCACCTATCCTGCACGAAATTTATCCCGTTTTCGCGCGCGACCGCTCCTGCGGCATCGTTTGTTATACCAAGCTGCAACCACAGCGTTTTTACGCCCTTTTTGACGGCGTCCTTTACTAGCTCGCTCGCAAACTCGCCTTTTCTAAACATCACGGCGACGTCGATATCTTGGTCTATTTCCATCAAATTTCTATAAACCTTG
>NZ_CALIMQ010000280.1 GCF_938045535.1 uncultured Campylobacter sp.
AACCGGAATTTAAAAAATAAGGTTGCGGGATAAATTTTAAAAGTTGATCTTTGGCGCAGCGTCTCGGAGCATGCTATTAAATTTAAACCTATGCAGTGCATTTTTAAATTTAAACCCTTGCGGCGCGTTATTAAATTAAATCTGCGCGCCGATCCGCCCTACTCGCCGCTTTTGCCCGCTTTTATCATCTTTATAAATTCCTTTGCGAGCTTGGATGGTTTTTTATACACGACCGAAAACGATACGTCCAAAAGCGGCTCATCCGCGACGTCAAAGAGCGTGATATAGTCCTTTTGCGTCTCAAAAATGTACCGCGCGAAGCTGAAACTCACGCAAAGCCCTGCCGCGACCATCGCGTTAGCCACGTACAGATAGGAGGTGTCGCAGAAAATTTGAGGTGTAAAGCCCGCGTTTTCAAAGATCTTTTTAAAGTTCGATTCGCTTTTTAAAATTTTACTGCTGATTGCAAATTTATCGGATTTGAACTCGCTAAGTGCGATCTTAGGGTATTTCTCGGTAGAATTTATACTCGCTTGCGAAACCGCAGGATGAGAGGAGCAGACGCTTAGAAGCAGCCTGCGCTTTTTTATAAACTCGCACTCAAGCCCCTCCGCGAAAAGCTCGCCGAAGTGCGCGGCATAGACGATGTCAAGTTCGCCGCTTTTTAACATCTCGATGAGCGCGGGCTCGGAGTGAGCGTGCACGACCCTGATGTCGGCTTTGGAAAACCTACTGTAAAACATCGCGATGATCTTTTCGATAAATTTAAAGCTGGTCGAGGTCGCGCCGATTACGAGCTTGCCCGTCTTGATCGACGAAAGCCCGCGAATTTCGTTATTTAGCTCCTTATTGAGCCTAAGCATATTTTTCGCTCTGGCGATGTAAATTTCGCCCGCGTATGTAAGCTCAAGGCCGTTTTTCCTATCAAAAATTTCGATCCCTAGCTCCTTTTCCAAAAGCATAATGCTCTTAGAAAGCGACGGTTGCGCGATTCCAAGCTCGCTCGCCGCTTTTGTAAAGCTTTTAAGCTCCGAAATTTTTACCGCAAATTCCATATGTCGCAGGCTCATTTTTTACCCCTTCGGTTGAAATTTTATAGCCTTTAGCTATTAAATTATATACCAAATAACATTTGACTTACATAAAGATTTAATATAAAATTACGACATTAATCTTTAAGATTAAAAAATCTCTAAGTAAAGGGGCAAATATGGAGAGACGCGACATACTGAAAATGGGTATGATAGGAGCCGGCGCGCTCGCACTCGGCGCGGTAAATGCGCAAGCAAGCGCGGTGGACGCAAAGGATGTTAAATTTGACGAGGAGTGGGATGTAATCATCATCGGTAGCGGTTTTGCAGGGCTTGCGGCAGGTTTAAAAGCGGCGCAAAAAGGCAATAAAGTGCTAATCCTGGAAAAGATGGGTCGTATCGGCGGAAACTCCGTCATCAACGGCGGCGGTATGAGCGTGCCGATGAACCCAGTGCAGGAAAAAACGGGCATCAAAGACAGCAAAGAGCTATTTATGAATGACTGCCTAAAGGCGGGTCTTGGCATCAACCATCCTGAGCTTTTAAGCACCCTAGCCGATCGCGGTTTGGACGCGTTTAAATTCCTCGTCGATAGCGGCGTGCAATTTAAGATGGATCACTGCGCCCACTTCGGCGGACACAGCGTCGCGCGCTCGATGCTAACGACGAATGATAGCGGCTCTGGCTACATCCAGCCGATGCTTGAAAAATTTGAAGCGCTAAAAGATAAGGGCTGCGAGCTTCGCCGCCGCGCAAAATTTGACGATTTCGTAATGGACGGAGATCGCGTGGCGGGCGTCGTGATCCGCGAGGAGTATAAATTTGATCCGAATCTCTACAGCGACGATCTTGAAAACACGAGCGGCACAAAAAAGACGCTCAAAGCCAAAAAAGGCGTAGTGCTCGCAGCGGGCGGATTTTGCCGCGATAAAATTTTCCGCAAGCTTCAAGATCCGCGCATCCCTGATGACGTCGATAGCACAAATCACGCGGGAGCTACCGCGGGCGTGCTACTAAAAGCCTTTGAGATCGGCGCGTATCCGGTGCAGGTCGATTGGATCCAGTTCGGTCCGTGGGCGAGCCCAGATGAGAAGGGCTTCGGTACCGCTCCGATCCTAACTCAGCAAGGCACCTTTAAATACGGTATCGCCGTGGACGTGCGCACGGGAAAACGCTTTATGAACGAGCTTGCAGATCGCAAGACTCGCGCGGATGCCGAGTTTAAAATTTTGCGCGAGGATCCAAAAGCCTATCCGATAACCTTTGCCGATACCAAAATGGCGTTTAAAGACCTAAGCGAAGAGATCATCCAAAAAGGCATGGCAAGCGGCAAGCTAGTGGGCGAATGCGCAAGCCTAGATGAGATCGCTAGCAAATACGGCGTGCCCGCAGATGCTTTAAAGCAGAGCGTCAAAAAATACAACGAAGGCGTTAAGGCGAAAAAAGACGAGTTCGGCAAGCAAGAAAGCGCGCTTAGCGAGATCAACGAAGCGGGACCTTTCTACGTCATCCGCCTCTCGCCGAAGCCTCACCATACAATGGGCGGCCTAAAGATCAACACCAAAGCCGAGGTCTTATCATCTAAAACCAATAAGCCGATCCCAGGCCTCTGGGCTGCGGGCGAGATCACCGGCGGTACTCACGGCGCCAGCCGCTTAGGCACCGTCGCGATTACCGACTGCATAGTTTTCGGAATGATCGCTGGCGAGCAGATCGCCTAACTAGGTCCGAGCGCAAGCTCTTTAAAGCCCTGCTGGGTAGCAAAAGCGAGCCGGCAAGGCAGTTTTCTAAAAGGTTGTAAATGAAAAATTTCAGTTTTACGGCGCTTTTTCTGTGCTGTATCATCGCGACTTTGTTCGGCGCGCCGTCTGCCAACGACGCCAACGCCACGAACATAGTCGTTTCAGATGAGCTTCGGGCAAAATACAAAATCAAACCTCATCACGAGCATTTGGCGTTTGACTGCGTCGATTGCCACGTAAATCAAGGAAGCGATCCGTCTAAATTTAAAAGTATCGGCGACAAGGGCTGTATCAGCTGCCACGGCGACAAAAAGCAGCTCGCTTTGAGGCTTAAATTTATGGATACGCTTAAGGCTAATCCGCATAACTCCGTCCACGACGGTCCTACGCTATACTGCGACGAATGCCACAACGAGCACAAGGCATCTACGAATATGTGTACCGAATGCCACGAGCACGAAGTGCCGCAATGGATGGGGGTGACACCATGAGAATTTCTAAAAAATTACTAGCGCTTATCATCTTAATAAGCGGCATTATAGGGTTTTTCGTCGTCGTGCCGGTGCACTACGCGCTTGAAAAAACTAGCACCGATAAATTCTGCGACGTCTGCCACGAGATGGATCCGATGGTGATCGCCTATCAAGACGACGTCCACTCGGGCAAGGGCAAAACGGGCGTCAAAGCCAAATGCGTCGATTGTCACCTACCGCACGACAATATCGTAAAATACGTCTATCAAAAGGCCAAAAACGGGGTACTGGAGGGCTACTCGCACTTCTTCGACGAGCCTGAGAAATACGACTGGAACAAAAGGCGCGAAGAGCGCGAGCACTATGTGTTTGACAACGGCTGCACGAGCTGCCACGCCACCGTGATCGACAGCAAGATCACCTCCGAGCAGGCGCAACGCATGCACGCGCACTACAAAAAGCTCCTAGGCACCGAGCGCGAGCTTAAATGCGCGAGCTGCCACGTAAGCGCGGGACACGGCATCGGGCTTCGCAACTACCTAGAGTATTGGCGACCGACGTATAAAATTTACGAAAAGAAGATGATGCAGGAGAAGATCAAGGCGAAGAAGGAATTTTTCGGCGACGAGTATAAACCGAGCGCCGAAGAGCAGGCCTTTATGGACGCTTCTAGCGCGAAGAAATAACGCCGCTTGAAATCCTAGAATTTCTAAATTTCAAAATTCCGCCGAGGTTTAGCTGAGACCTTGACGGGATTTTTGAAATTTTGACGAAGTTTTTGTGAAGTGTTTATTAAATTTATCGGCTTTTAGATTTAAAATTTCCTCGAATTCTCGATTTAAAATTTCATCTATCAGACTATATTAAACCAACCACTCGCAACTTAAGTTTATGCGCTTCTTACTCGCCAGCTCGTGAACGAAAAGTATCCACAAAAACCTTTACAATTTGCATCTCTATGAGCCTTACTATAGTGCTAACTTAAAATTTCATACTCATGTTATGAGAACATAAGGCCAGCATAAATTATCGAGGGTATAATCGAATTAAAATTTTAGGAGGAAGCGATGGCGTTTGAAAACGCAATCATCACCAAAGAGGATGATGAGAAGTATGGATTGAGTGCGCTATATGGTAAGTATAATTAT